>JAPLGX010000491.1 GCA_026389925.1 Chloroflexota bacterium | reverse complement strand
CCGGTGCTGGTCGAGTTCGGCGCCGAGTGGTGCCATCCGTGCAGGCAGCTCGAACCGATCCTCAAAGAACTTGCCGGCCTGTGGGACGGCAAGCTGAAACTGGGCCAGGTCGATGTAGACCAGGACCCCGATCTGGCCATGCAGTTTGGCGTGATGGGCGTGCCCACGCTGATCCTGTTCCTCGCAGGGCAGCCGGCCGAACGCCTGACAGGCTTTCAGCCGCGCGAGCGGCTGCGCGCCAAGATCGAACCGCATCTGCCCGCCTAGCCCAATCGATGTCATTTCATACGCAGAGCCCACGCGGTTCATGCACGCGTGGGCTCACTGTTCTCATTCGGCGCCGCGCCCCTTACATCTTCCGTGGCGGCAGCGCTTGTATCCGCTTCAGCAATTCCGCGGAGTCAATCTCCTTGAGCAGATACTCATGTGCGCCAGCGCGGCGCGCGGCGCGCCGCTCCCAGGCCACCTCGTAGGTCGTGAGCACCACCACCTGCGGGTTCCAGGCTGAGCGCGCGGCCTGGCGCACGAGCTCCAGCCCCAGACCATCCTCGCGCTTGGTCTCGATGAGGATCACCTGCGGGCGCAGACGCTCCACTTCGCGCAGCGCCTCCTGCGCGTCGCCCGCCTGCCCCACCAGCTCAACCCCCTCAATGTTGCTGAGCCGCTCGGCCAGCGCCTGGCGCACCTGCGCGTGCTCTTCGATGAGGTATACCTGCAAGTCCATGACCCCACACAGCCGCTCACCGGCGGCGAGCGCCCTGCCTAGCAGTATAGGATCAGCTGTATGCCTTCCAAGTGATGATTGTCCGCGCGCTCCAGGCAACGTGTCACTCCGCCCGGCGCCACAACGCGAATATCAGGGGAAACGTGCGAGGTTCAGCGGACCGGCACGTCCGCCCGGGCCGGGATGCGCACCAGAACCCGCGTGCCTTTGCCCTTTTCGGAGACGATCGTCGCTTCGCCGCCCGAGGCGCGGGCACGCTCTTCGATATTGGTCAGCCCGTGCCCGAGAATGCGCTTCTCATCCTCCGGGCTGAAGCCGCGACCGTTGTCTTCCACGACAAGCCGGTACCACTCGTCTTCCTTAGAGAAGGAAATCGTGACGCGCGTGGCGCGCGCATGCTTGGCCACGTTGGCCAGCGCCTCTTGGGCAATGTGATACAGCGCGTTGGTCGAGTGCTGGCTGAGCGCGCCCACGGCTCCATCCGAGATGTGCAGGTCAACATGCGCCAGCGTCTGCGCGCGGAATTCGCGCGCGAGCTGCCTCAAGCCCTCGGAGAAGTTGTCGTAGGCGATGCGCTGCGGCTTCATGTCGAGGATGTACGCGCGGATGTCGCGGATGACCGCATTCAGGCCGCCGATCGCTTTGTCGAGCCGGTCGCGCACGAGGGCTGGGTTCTCATCCAGGCTGAGCATGCCGTCCTCGAGCGTCAGCCCGACGGCATAGATGGACTGGATGATGCCGTCGTGCAGGTCCATACCGATGCGCTCGCGCTCTTCGAGCACCGCCAGGCGCTGCGCCTTGCGCAGGAGCAACGCGTTCTCCACCGCTTCACCGATCGTGAGGCCCAGCGCCTGAAAGAGCTGGCGCTGGCGCGGTTCGAAATCCCAGCGCTCGTCGGTGGCCAGCGTGAGCACACCCAGCACCTGGTCTTTAGAGACGAGCGGCAGGCAGATGACGGACTGGCAATGGTCATCCGCCAGGTCGGCCGAGAGCCCTGCCGATTCGGATTGCGCCTCGTTGGTGACGAGCAGTTCCCGCCGCGCCGCGACCCGCCCCAGGACACCCTCGCCGATACGGAAACGATCGCGCTTCCATATGGAGGTGGGTCTCGTTCCGCGCCTCAGGACGAGCGGGAATTCCCCGTTGCGGTCCTCATCCAGGAAGACCTCACTCGATTGGGCGCGGAAGTAAAGCGCAATAACCTCCACCGACTTCTCGAGCAGCCCGTTCAGCTCGAGAGTCGTGCCGCCGGCCGAAGCCACGCTGTTCAGAATGCCCAGTTCCTCGTTGCTGCGTTCAAGCTCGCGTTCTTTGGTCCGCAGCTGGATGTAGTGGCGGGCGTTGTCGATGGCCACCGCAGCGTAGGCCGCCAGCATCTCGCCTAGTTTTTCATCTTCGTCGTCGAAGGCCTGGCCGCCGCGCTTCTCGGTGACGTAGATCTGGCCAATGCCGGACCCCATCAACATGATCGGCACGCCGAGGAATGTGCGCATCCGCGGATGGTTGGCCGGAAAGCCGACCGAGTTGGGATGCGCACCGAGATCCTCAAGGCGCAGCGTGCGCCGCTCCTTGAGCATCAGGCCGATCAACCCGCGCCCTTCCGGCGGGTGCGGGATGCGCCGCACGTCCTCGGGCGCCATGCCGGCGGTGACGAAGCGTTCCAGCCCGCCATTGCCGTCGGGAATCCCGATCGCCGCATAGCGCGCGTGAAGCAGCTCCAGTGCGGCTTCGGCGATGCGGCGCAATACGATCTCCAGGTCGCGCTCGCGGACCAGTTCGAGCGATAGGCGATGGAGAGTGTCGAGGTGGGCTTTGGTGTCAAAATCGAATGCGACAGACTCGGTCATGCTTCCAGCATTGTAGCGCAGGTCGGCTTGGGCCACAAGGAAAAGGGAATCCACGCCGTTCCGCCTGCCAGCCGCGCTCAGGAAGCAGCCCGCTCATGGCAAGAGGCCACACCACGCCTTGCAGTTTCCCGGGCATGGGCGACCTGCGCACGGGTGCCGGGTTGGGCACACGGGCTTCATCCCTGCTCGAAAGCTGGCGCGCCGTGGCTCCTGTTCGAAGGCGGAGTACGGGAATCGTCGCAACCGGATGCCGCTTCGGCGCTTGCCACCCCTCGCAGGTCGTCTGCGGCCTCACACAACGATGTTGACCAGCCTGCCCTTCACCACCACCACCTGGCGCGGCGTCCTGCCCTCCAGCCAGCGTTTGATCGATTCGGAGGCCAGCGCCATCTCGCGCGCCTGCGCCTCGGAAATGTCCGCCGGCACTGTCAATCGGTCGCGCACCTTGCCGTTGACCTGCAGCACCAGCGTGATGGTCTCATCCACCGCGAGCGCGGCATCGAACGCCGGCCAGCGCTGCTCGTGCACCGATCCCTTGCGCCCCAAGCGGTGCCAGACCTCTTCGGCCAGGAAGGGGGCGATGGGCGCGAGCATCAGGAGCAACGCCTCCAGCGCCTGGTGATACACCTGGGCCGACACGGGGCGGCCGCCCGCCTCGCCGATGGCGTTGGTGAATTCCATGAGGGCCGAGATGGCCGTGTTGAAACGGAAGCCTTCGATATCGCCCGAGACCTTGCGGATGGTCTTGTGCGTGATGCGAGCCAGATCCCGGTCAAGCGCCGGAGTTGTCTCCGCCGCGGGGGGCGGCGTGGCGCGCGCGAGCATCAGCTCCCAGGCACGGCGCAGCCAGCGGTACGTGCCCGCCAGACCCTTGGTGTTCCAGAGCGTCGTCTGCTCGAAATCGGATATGAACATCTCATAGGCGCGCAGCGCGTCGGCGCCGTAATCCGCGATCACCTCGTCCGGCGTGATCACATTGCCCTTGCTCTTCGACATCTTTTCCTTTCCGTCGGGGGCCAGGATCATGCCCTGGTTGCGCAGGCGCTGGAAAGGCTCGAGGAACGGTAGATGCCCGAGATCGTGCAGGGCCTTGGTCCAGAAGCGCGCATACAAGAGGTGCATCACCGCGTGTTCGGCACCACCCACGTACGTATCCACCGGCAGCCAGTACGCCACCTGCTCCTTGCCGAAGGCCGCCTGGTTGTTGCCTGGATCGGCGAAGCGCAGGAAGTACCACGACGAGCAGGCAAACGTGCCCATCGTGTCGGTCTCGCGCCGGCCGCGGGTGCCGTCGGGCAAGGTGACATTCACGAACTTGGGGATGGTCGCCAGCGGCGATTCGCCGGTCGCGGTCGGCGCGTAGCTCTCCACGTCCGGCAGGCGCACCGGCAGATCCTCTTCGCGCACCGCCACCTCGCCCTGCTCGGTGTGGACAACCGGGATGGGCGTGCCCCAGTAGCGCTGGCGGCTGATGCCCCAATCGCGCAGTTTGTGGTTGACCCGCTGCGTGCCCTTACCCTCGCGCTCGAGCCATTCGGTGACGCGCGCGACGGCCACCTCACCCGGCGTGCCGCTAAAGGCGCCGGAGTGGATCATCGCGCCGTACTCGGCGTGGAACAACGCGTCGCGGTAGAACTCGACCGCGTGCAGCATCTCCATGACCGTGCGTTTGCCGCGCACGTCCGGCTCGAGCGCCTGACAGCGCGCGAGGATGCGCTGCTCGCTTTCCATGCCGTCCCAGCGCTGGAGGCCATCGGCGAAGATGAAGAGCCAGCGCGTGCCGACCACCTCGTTCCACGAGTCGGGCCGCACGTGCTGGGCCGCGATGTCGATGTAGCGGCCGACCTTGGCCGGCGGAATGGTGATGTACAGCGAGCCCTGGCGCTCTTCGAACGCAATGGCCTCGCGCCGCAGCGCCTCGGCGAAGCCCTCGCGCATCGTGCCGCCCAGGGCGAAGGATTTGGTCAGCCCGTCGGTGCGCTCGATGACCGGCAGGATGGGCAGCCCGTACTTGAGGGCGAAGGCAAAGTCGCGCTCGTCGTGCCCGGGCACGGCCATGATCGCGCCGGTGCCGTAGCCGCTCAACACGTAATCGGCCACCCACACCGGGATGCGCCGGCCGTCGACCGGGTTCACGGCATAGGCGCCGGTGAACACGCCGGTCTTCTCCTTCTCGGCCGCGAGGCGGTCGGCCTCGCTCATGCGGCGCGCAGCCGCGGCATACGCCTCCACTTCGGCGCGATGCTCGGGCGTGGTGAGGCGCGCGACGGCGGCATGCTCCGGCGCGAGCACCATGAAGGTGGCGCCCCACAACGTATCCGGTCGCGTGGTGAAGACTCGCAGCG
>JAPLGX010000251.1 GCA_026389925.1 Chloroflexota bacterium | reverse complement strand
GCGCTGGCTCATCTCGATCATCCAAACCTCGTGCGGCTTTACGACTTCGGCCTGGAGAACGATCAGTACTTCATGGTCATGGAACTCGTGGAGGGCTCAGACCTCAAAAGCTACCTCGCGCGGCGCGGCGCATTGCCGCCCCAGGAGGCCGTTTGGATCGCGCTGCAGCTGGCGGAGGGGCTCGGCTTGGCGCACCGCGCCGGGCTGGTTCACTGTGATGTCAAGCCGCAGAACGTCTTGCTGCGCCCTGACCTGAAGCCCAAACTGACCGACTTCGGCATCGCGCGTTCGGTGCTGGCCGGGGGCGAGGACGACGAGGAACCGTGGGGCACGCCGCAGTATTTCTCTCCCGAGCAGGCACGCGGGGAGGCTCTCAGCCCGGCCAGCGATGTGTACTCGCTGGGGGTGGTGCTGTTCGAGTTGGTCACCGGGCATCTCCCCTTCCACGGTAAAGATCCGCGAGCGCTAGCACTGCAGCATGTCTCGAGCGCGCCTCCCGCCCCGCGCAGCCTAGCGCCCGCCGTCCCGGCCGAGGTGGAGGCCGTCATTCTGCGCATGATGGCGAAGGATGCACGCAAGCGGTTCAGGAATGGGGAGCAAGCGGCACGTTTCCTGCGCGGACTGCTGCAAGCCTCCACGCCGGGCGCGGCTCGGTTGGCGGGATTGAGCGGGATCGAGCCGCCTCTTGAGAATCAACCTCCTTCACGGATCGATTGGCTGGCCGTTGGCCTCGCGTTTCTTGCTTTGATGGCGGTAGGCGGGCTGGTTCCCCTGACGATGTGGGTCTATCTCCTGTACTTCGCTTCAGCCACTTGACCCCAGGCGGTGTCTGGCGTTCGAGGCTCATCTCGCTGGCGGTCGAGGCCCACGTCAAACCGCGAACCCGTATCCCGTGCTTTCCGCGCACGCCGCGCCCTCATCCCGCGATGGCCTCGGAGCGTCCAGCCTTTGCGGCGGGAGGGTGAGTAAGAATCGAGGTGGCAGCCTTAAGCTGACAAGGCGTACCAGGCTGTGTTTCTTGGGCGCAGAGCAAGAGGAGTCGCCTTCACATGCGGCTGGTTCGCGCTGGCTGAGAACGGCATGAGTCCTTGGACATCATACGATTCGCAAATACGCCTCTGGTATAATCGGAGCGAAACTATCCGTTGAACTGAGTCCGGGGGTGGATTCCCCTCCGGGAGGGATTTGTGGATTCGTCGCGCTCACGCAACCTGATCACGATCTTCATCGTTCTGGTGGCCATGGGTGTGCTGGTATATCAGCAATACCAGGCCTCCAATGCGCGCACGGAAGTCATCCAGATCAACCAGCTCGCGGCCGATGTGCGGGCAGGCAAGGTCAAGCAGATCGAGGTCAACGAGAACGACCTGGCCATCACTTACGTCGGTGGACGGGAGGCCAAGTCGCGCAAAGAACCTGATTCGAGCCTGGCCAGCCAGCTCGAGGCTTATGGGGTGACCAGCGCCGATCTCGACCCAAGCAAGGTCAACATCGAGGTGCGCCAGCCCAGCGACTGGGGCATGGTGCTCAACCTAGCCAGCTACCTCCTGCCGGTGCTGGTCTTTGGCGGCCTGATCTACTTCATGCTGCGCCAGGCCCAGGGCACCAACAACCAGGCCATCTCCTTCGGCAAGAGCCGGGCGCGCATGTTCACCGGCGACCAGCCGACAGTGACCTTCGACGACGTGGCCGGTGTGGAAGAGGCCAAGGAAGAGCTGCGCGAGGTGGTCGAGTTCCTCAAAGAACCCGAGAAGTTCATCGCGCTCGGCGCGCGCATTCCCAAGGGCGTGCTGCTGGTGGGCTCGCCGGGGACGGGCAAGACCCTCATGGCTAAGGCGGTCTCCGGTGAAGCCGGGGTGCCGTTCTTCTCCATCTCCGGTTCCGAATTCGTGGAGATGTTCGTGGGCGTTGGCGCCAGCCGGGTGCGCGACCTTTTCGACCAGGCCAAACGCCACTCCCCGTGCATTGTCTTCGTCGACGAGATCGACGCCGTGGGCCGCCAACGCGGCACTGGCCTGGGCGGCAGCCACGACGAGCGCGAGCAGACACTCAACCAGATCCTGGTTGAGATGGACGGCTTCGATACCGACACCAACGTCATCGTGGTGGCCGCCACCAACCGCCCCGACATCCTCGACCCGGCGCTCATGCGCCCGGGCCGCTTCGACCGGCGGGTGGTGCTCGACCGTCCGGACATGCGCGGGCGGGAGGCCATCCTCAAGGTGCACGTGCGCGGCAAGCCGTTGGCGAGCGACGTCAACCTGACTACGCTGGCCAAGTCCACGCCCGGGTTTGTGGGCGCCGATATCGAGAACATGGTCAACGAAGCGGCCATCCTGGCGGCACGCCGCGACAAGAAGTCGATCACCATGTCGGAGATGGAAGAAGCCATCGAGCGCGTCATCGCCGGGCCGGAGCGCAAGAGCCGCCTGATCAGCGAGGAAGAGAAACGGATCATCGCCTACCACGAGGCCGGCCACGCGGTGGTCATGCAAGCTATCTCCGAGTGCGACCCGGTGCACAAAGTTTCAATTATTGCACGCGGTATAGCGGGCGGCTACACGCTGGCCCTGCCCGAGGAAGACCGCACGCTGCATTCGCGCAACAAGTTCAAGGCTGACCTCTCGGGCCTCCTGGGCGGCCGCGCCTCGGAGGACTTGGTGTTCAACGACGTCACCACCGGCGCTTCCGACGACATGGAACGCGCGACGAAACTCGCACGCAACATGGTCACGCGCTGGGGGATGAGCGAGCGCCTGGGGCCGATGGTCTACGGCCAGAAAGATGAGCTGGTGTTCCTGGGCCGCGAGATCGGCGAGCAGCGCGACTACTCCGACCAGGTGGCGCTGGAGATCGACCAGGAAGTGCGCACGCTGGTGCACGACTCGTATGACCGTGCAAAAAGCATCCTGCGCGAGTACCGCGAGAATCTAGATGCGGTGGCGCAGCGCTTGATCGAAGTGGAAACGCTGGACGAGGTCGAGTTTTCGAAACTCTTCCCCTCGCCGCACGCCTCGCGCAGCAGCACGCCCATGCCGAGAGGGGTCGTGTTGCCGGCCGGCGCAACTAGCTAGGCCGCTTTCCAGGCGCAAGCCACCCCGGAGAACAAAGAGCGCCGGATGTGATCCGACGCTCTTTTCATCCACCCGTCGTCCGCGGTCCGGCTATTTGGCCAGCGATTTCTCCTTGTGCTCGCGCACCAACTCGCGGCGCAGGATCTTGCCCACGGTCGTCTTGGGCAGGGGCTCCGACCGGAATTCGATGCCCGTGGGGATCTTGAACTTGGCCAGCTTGTCGGCGCACCACGTCTTGAGTTCGTCCTCGGTGGCGGTCTGCCCCGGCTTGAGCACCACCCAGGCCTTTACCGTTTCTCCACGATAGGCATCTGGGATGCCAGCCGCCGCCACTTCGAGCACCTTGGGATGGCCGGCAAGTACCTCTTCCACCTCACGCGGCCACACCTGGTACCCGCCGACCTTGATCAGTTCCTTCTTGCGGTCAACGATGTAGAAGTACCCGTCGCCATCCATGCGGGCGATATCGCCCGTGAACAGCCAGCCGTCGCGCAGTGTGTTGGCTGTTTCGGTGGGCATGTTGTGATAGCCCTTCATCAACATCGGCCCGCGAATCGAGAGCTCGCCCACTTCGCCCACCGGCAGCACGGTCACCCCGTCGTCGAGGCTGACGATGCGCGCATCCACGCCCGGCAACGGCAGGCCGATCGAGCCGGTGATATTGCGTCCCTTCAACGGGTTGCAGTGCGTGGCCGTGGGCGCCTCGGAAAGGCCGTAGCCTTCCACCAGCTTGCCGCCCGTCAGGCGTTCGAACGTCTCTTTGGTTTCGCGCATGAGGGGAGCGGAGCCCGAAATGCAGGCACGGATGGAATCGATCTTGTACTTGCCTGCGCGCACGTCCGGGTGGTTGTTGATGGCGTTGTAGAGCGTGGGCACACCCGGGAAGATCGTCGGGCGGTATTTCTGGATCGATCCCAGCAAATCGTGCAGGTCGCGCGGGTTGGGGATCATGATCATCGGTGTGGCGCCGGCCACCGCCAGGCTCATGCCCGCCAGCATCCCGTAGACATGGAAGAGCGGGATGGCCATCAGCAACAGTTCCTGCCCCTCACGCAAATCGGGCATCCACGAGCGGATGGCGAGCGTGTCGGAGAGCAACGCCATGTGGGTCGAAACGGCCGCCTTCGACACGCCGGTCGTGCCGCCGCTGTACTGGAAGATGCACAAATCATCCGGGCCGATATCGATCTTGGGCTTGGCCGCGCCGGCGTATTTGGCCAACAGGTCCTTCAGCCACAGGTCGCCTGTCGCCAATTCAACGCGATGGCCTTCCTTCTTCTCTTTGGCCAGTGTGAACAGCAGGCGGAGGACCGGTGGCAGCGTCTCCTTGATATTTGTGACGATCAGCTTCTTCAGCTTGGTGGACGGCTGCACTTCCTTAATCCGCGTGTAGAAGTTGCTCGTCAAGATCATGATTTCGGCACCCGAATCTTTCATCTGGTGCTCGATCTCACGCGGGGTGTAAAGCGGGTTGGTCGCCACCACCACACCGCCCGCCTTGAGGATGCCATAGAAACAAATCACGAATTGCGGGGTGTTGGGCATGAACATGGCAACCGGTTGGCCGCGCTTGACGCCCATATCCACCAGCGCCGCCGCAAGCGCATTGGTGAGCCTGTCCATCTCGCGGTAGGTGATTTTGGCGCCCTTAAAGATCGTGCACGGGACGTCCGGGTGTTTGGCGGCTGCGTCTTCCAGGAAGCGAAACAGGGGAACCTTCGGGAGATCGAGTGTACGTGGAACGCCAGGGTCGTAGTTCTTAATCCAGGGTCGATCCGCCATTGTCCTCTCTCCTCTCTGACAGGTGGATGAATGCGTCGCCCAGGACCTCCCTCCGAGGACCTGGAGCGGTAGCTGGGAACGAAGGAGCACTGCGGAGTTCTAGAACGAGTATAGGGTCAAGGCTGCACAGAGTCAACTGCACGCGAGGCAAGTCCGAGTGCCGCGCGGGCCTCCAGACGGGGGCACCCCCGCTCAAGTCTCAGCTCGGCGCGGACGGGGATTACGGAGCGATCGACTCCTTGATGGGCTTCTGCCCGCGCTGGATATCGAATCGCTCGGGTATAATCTGCCCGCCCCAGCTCCTGAAGCGGCGTGCGGGATAGAGAGTGAGTGTGGATGGGTTTCGACCTGGTTAAGCTGATTGAAACGGTCGGGTATCTCGGGCTGATCGGGATCATTTTCGCCGAGTCGGGCCTGTTCTTCGGGTTCTTCCTTCCCGGCGACAGCCTGCTGCTCACTGCAGGCTTGCTCGCCGCGCATGGCGAACTGGAAATCTGGATCCTCTTGCTCACGCTCCCCGTAGCGGCCGTGCTGGGCGACAACGTGGGTTATTGGTTCGGGAAGAAGGCCGGCCCACCCATCTTCAACCGCGAAAACTCACTTCTCTTCCGGCGCAAGAACCTGCTCGCGGCAAAGGCCTTCTACGAGAAGCACGGCGGCAAGACAATCGTGCTGGCGCGCTTCATGCCTTTCATCCGAACCTTTGCCCCGATCGTTGCCGGGGCAGTGCAAATGCCGTATCGGCACTTCTTCTTCTTTAACATTCTGGGGGGGGGGCTGTGGGCGGTGGGGGTGACCGTTGCCGGCTATTTCCTCGGCGAGACGCTGCCGGGAATCGATCGCTACTTCCTGTTAATCGTCCTGGTGGTGATCTTCCTCTCCGCGCTGCCGAGCATGATCCACGTGTGGAGAGAATACCGGCACGAAATCTTTGCCTGGGTGGCCCGCCGTCTGAACCGCGCGGCGGGGTCATCGGCTTCGGCCGCTTCAGGCGCGCCACTGGCTGAAGATGTGCCAGACAAACCGGCGTAGCTCGTAGCGCGGGCGGTCCAGGTCGGGCAACTCGCGTTCCGCCCACGCGTGCAGTTCGGCGAGGCAGACGGGGAATACCGCCTCACTGACCACCCACGAACTGGAGAAAGTCTTCTTCTCGACATCCTCCAAGGCCTGCCGGGGCGATCGCGCGACGTGCCACTCGCAGGCCAGGATCTCGCTATGGCGGCGCGCTCGGCCGCGGAAGAACGTCACCGGCGCCTCCATCTCACGCAGCCCTGGAGCGCCCATGTCGGCGCCATGCTTCGCAACGATTTCGCGCCATGCACGGCGCACGCGCCGTCCGATTGAATCTGGCGGATGCCAGTTCCACCCGACCGCAACCACGCCCCGCGAGGCAATCACGCGCAGGACGTCGTTCATCGCCTGCTCGGCATCTCCCACCAAATGAAAGACGTGAACGGCGATCACCGCCGTGACCGCTCCCGCCGCCAAGGGCAGTCGCCTCGCGTCGCCTTGAATGAGACGCACGGCAGCCGCGCCCTCAGGCTGCGCGCCCCGCAGGTGATCCATCATCGGCCGCGAGAGGTCAATCCCAACAACCGGCACATCGAGATTGAGCAGCAGGCGGGCGATGCGGCCGGTGCCGACCCCCACCTCCAGCACGCGCACCGGGCGTGGCAGATGCGGTAGCAGCGCAGCCGCCACCTTCTCGCCCACGCCGGGCGGGAAGCCGCGCGTCTGATCGTAGATCTCCGCGGCGCGATCGAAAGCCAGCGATGCGTGTCGTCCGGACCCCACATCCACCTCGAGGCTCTCTGTGTTTGCGTGAGCACACGGCGCCCTTAGGCCCACGCCTCAGTCTGACCGGGTATGCCGGGAATTGTACGACGGGCTGGGCACGGAGCGGCATTCGGCGGTCAGCACGCTTATCGTTAGGCTTGGGCGCCCGCTGCACGCCCCTGACAGCGGCATATCGTTCCGCACCGCGCGTGGGGATCGCGCCGCGTTAGAATCGAGCCTGCGCCAACCGCTTAAGGAGCTCACCACCCGATGCTCAACTCGTATTTCCTGGTCAACGAATTGGTCGTCCTTGGCCTCTTCCTCGTCTGCCTTGTGCATGCCGCCAGGCAAGGCTGGGCAGGCGTGGCCCGCCTGCTCTCCGGCGTGGTGTTCGGTTTGCTGCTCGAACTGGCAACCATCCGCCAGTTGCAGGCCTATCACTATGGAACTTTCGGCGTGATGGTGTTCGATGTCCCTCTGATAGTGGCCGTGGCCTGGGGCTCCATCGCATACAGTGCGATGACGTTCTCGAATGCTGCGCGCCTGCCCGAATGGGCGCGTCCAATCCTTGACGGCCTGCTGGCGCTGAATATTGACCTGGCAATGGATGCGGTGGCCATCCGACTGGGAATGTGGGATTGGGGTCAGGGATTGCGCTTCAACTACTTCGGCGTGCCATTCGCCAACTTCTGGGCATGGTTCTGGGTCATCGTTTGGTTCTCGGCAGGGTACCGGCTGGCTGCGCTTATCCACGGCCGCACTGGGCGCGCCTTGGCTCCGTTCGCGGCCGTCGTGATCGGGTTGGCAGGGGTCTTGGCCACCAATGCCCTCATCGCCTTCCTAATCCCCTTCGCCTGGCACGGTCCGCTGGTCGCCGCGATGCTGGTTGCCGCATTGGCGATCGTTCTCTCTCAGCGCCCCCCGTTGCCGCGCAGCGCGCCGCCACCCACTTGGGCAGTGCCACTGGGATTGCATGCATACTTCCTCGTGGCCGGTCTGACGTCGGGCGCTATCCTTCAACCTCCGCTGCTGCTCGTTGTCAGCCTGGCGATGATCGTTCTGGCGCTCTTGATCCACGGGTGGTACCCACAGCCACGCCGGCGCCGGACGTACGCCAGCCAAGGAAGCCCCTAAGTCCACCGCCTCACCTGGGCCGTGCAGGCAGGCCGGGGCGAAGTTGTCGCAGGGAGCACGGAACGGCTCGCATTCCGGGTCTTTACAGGCAAGGAGCGCGGCGCTATAATCCCGCGAGGTTCGCAGGCAATCACGAGGAAAGAAATGCCGATCTACACCTATCGCTGCAGCTCCTGCGGCGTGCAGTTCGATCGTCAACAACACTTCGACGATGCGACTCTGGTCAAGTGCCCGGAGTGCGGCAAGAAGTCGCTCAAGAAGGTCTTCACACCGGCCGGGATAATCTTCAAGGGGTCCGGCTGGTATTCGACCGATCATCGATCGCCATCCGGCCAGGGTCCGCCGCGCGACAAAAAGGCCGAAGGAGCGGGCGAGGGCGGCAAGGTCGAAAGCGCATCCAGCAAGCCGGAGACGAAATAGACTCCCGCGGGCAGGAACAAAACGAGGGCGGCCAATGGCCGCCCTCGTCCTTTTCTCTGGGAGCTATAGCTGGAACCCGGCCCGCGCCCTGACCAGCTTGAAGGCGAAGTTGTCGACGTACTGCATCAGTTTCTCGCGCAGATCCACCCAGCCGGCCGAGGCCAGGACTTGCTGCATCGAACCCATTTCCATCGTGCTGCCGCCGACCATGATTTGCGGCGCGTCACCGTAGGCGGTGAACCAGGCATCCGTCGGCTCGACACCCAGCCCTTGCATGCCGGGCAGAAACTCACGCACGATGAACTCGAAGTATTCCTGTTCTTTGCCTGGCTGAATGTCCCAGGTCATGAGCAGCTTGATGGGTGCCATTGCTCTCCCGCGCCGCCCTGCGCCGCGCTCCGCTCTCGCAGCCGACTGGGCTCAGCCGCGTTTGTAATCGAGGACCACCACGCGCGTTTCTTCCGGAAGATCGGAGCGCCCGAGCTTGAGCGACTCGACCGGTTTGGGCGCCGAGAGACCCATCTCCTTGAGAAACTTGCCTAAGGACTCGAGCTTGAGGGTCGTGTCGGGCGTCTGGTAATGCATCGGCACAACAATTGAGGGCTCGAGCAAGCTGATCACTTCAGCCGCCTGCGAAGCGGTGAGCGCTTCGCCTCCGCCCACCGGCACGAGCAGCACCTCGACCGCGCCCAGGTCTTCGATCTGCTGCTGGGTGGGAACGTAGTCAAGATCCCCCAGGTGGGCAATGGTCAGACCGTTGAAGTCGAACAAATACAGTGTGTTGGACTCACGCTTGGCGGCGGCCTCGTCGCCGTTGTGGTGGGTGCCCACGCCGGTGATGAACACCCCGCCGATCTCGAACTCGCCAGGCCCGCGGATGACGCGTTTCTCGCCTTTGACCGCGTCCACATCGCTATGACCGGCCGCTTCGTGGCTGACGGTGACAATATCGGCCTTGAGGCGCAGGGCGCTGTAGCCGATGCTTTCGTCGTATGGATCGGTGACGACCGAGGCCATTCCCCGTTCGGTCAGACGAAAGCATGAGTGCCCGTACCAGGTGATTTCCATGCGCCCTCCACGAAATAAATCCATTATACTCGATGGAATGTTGCGACCTGCAGCTGTCGAGGTGCCGGTTCACCTCTCGCCCCTCGAATTGGGGACGGGGCGCGCCGAACCGGCCACCGCTTCGAACGAGACAATTCAATGGCGGCTTTCGCTTTCCGCCTCGAGGCGCTACGCCGATGCGCAACTTGACGACTATCGCGAATTGGCGCGTCGCGCCTTGCCCTGGTCGCCTCCTGTGCGGCTGTGCCTGAGCGCGCACACCTCCACCCCCCGCCCGTCGGGCACTTTCGGTTTCGGCTTTTGGAACGACCCGTTCAGCTTTGGGTTCGGCACCCGCGGCGCGGCGCGCCGCTTGCCGCAGACTCCACAGACGGCTTGGTTCTTCTACGCCTCGCCACCTTCCGACATGCGGCTCCATCACGAAGTCCCCGGAGCTGGTTGGAAAACGGCGACGCTGCGCTCGCGGCCCCTGCACCCGGCCGTGCTTTTGCCCGGCGCGGCGGGTGCCTTTCTGGGCATGCAATTGCCCCCGTTGCGGCGCGGGTTGTTTGCCCTCATGCGGCGCTTCTACTATGCGGAGGAGACCCGCCTGCACTTCGACCCTTCGCAGTGGCATTCGTATGTCATCGATTGGCGGTTGGATCGTGTGGTGTTTCTCATGGATGGCGAGATACTGGCCGTCTCGGCCGAACCGCCCAGGGCCCCGCTGGGGCTGGTGATCTGGATGGACAACCAGTTTGCCGTGGCCTCGCCCGAGAATGGCATGCGCTTTGGGGTGGTCCCCATTAGCGAGCCTCAGTGGCTGGAGGTGGCCAACCTGCACATGACGACAGGTGAGCCCCGTCCGGCCAAGGGCACGTGATAAAATCGGCCCTCGGGGTGCGCGCTAGCCGTTCGCGCCGACCAGGATGGATCCTATCGGCGCGCGAGGGGTTGCGCGACCCAATTCTTTTTCTGGGGATGGCTGGGCCCCGGTGGGCCCCTCGGTCTTCAAAACCGCTGGCGGGTCGCTTGCGAGCCGCGGTGGGTTCGACCCCCATCCATCCCCGCCTTGAGGTTCAGTATGTCGTCTGAGCTTGGTCAGGATCTCGAGCACTCGCGCCTTGCCTCACTCGTTGCGCGCGTTCTGGCCATCCACGACACCACGCTGGGATCCCCCAACCAGAAGTTCCGCTTCCGGTTTCGCGGCCGGTTGCTCAAGGATTCGGTCGAAGCGTACGACGAACTGGCAGCGGCCTTGCGCCCGGTCGGCTTCACGCCGCTCTTCCGTCAGGAGGGAGAGGACCACGTCGTCCTGCTGGTGCAGGGAGTCTTCGAACCCCGTGCCTCAGACGCCAGGGTCAACCTAGTGCTCTTCGTGCTCACCCTGCTCTCAGTCCTGTTCGTCGGTGCGAGCACGAGCTACACCGGCCCCGATCCCCTTGGCGGCGCGGGCGGGGTCTCATTCCTCGATTCTCTATTGCTCATCGGGCGCTATCTGTCGGCCGGGTTGCCGTTCGCGGTCAGCCTGCTCGGCATCCTCGGAGTCCATGAATTCGGCCACTATCTGGCCGCGCGGCGAAATCGCACCGCGGTGAGCTTGCCCTACTTCATTCCCTTGCCCTTCAGCGTCTTTGGCACGATGGGCGCCTTCATATCAATGAAGGAGCCTCCGCGCAACCGACGGGTCCTGGTCGATATCGCCCTGACCGGTCCGTTGGCCGGGCTGGTGGTGGCCATTCCGGTGTTGCTGTACGGTCTGAGCCTGTCACGCCTTGAACCCCTGCCGACCTCTGTCGCGGGCAGCCAGCAGTTGATGTTGGAAGGAAACTCGCTGCTCTATCTCCTGGCCAAGTTCCTGGTGTTCGGCCGGATGCTGCCGGAACCCGTGCACTACGTGCTGCCCCCGCTGCTCCACTGGGCACGCTATTGGCTTCTCGGCACACCCTTGCCCCTCGGCGGAATGGACGTCATGCTGCACCCGGTCGCGTGGGCCGGTTGGGCCGGGCTGCTGGTCACCGGCATGAACTTGATCCCTGCCGGCCAGCTCGACGGGGGTCACCTGCTGTACACCCTCTTCGGATCAAAGGCCAACCGCGCATTGCCGGTCATCCTCATCCTGCTCGGGCTGTTGGCCATTGTCTGGCAGGGATGGCTGCTGCTCCTTTTCCTGATCCTCGTCTTCGGTCGCCTGCATGCCGAACCTCTGGACCAGATTACCCAGCTCGACGGACGGCGCAAGGCACTGGCGTTGCTCGGGCTGATCGTCTTCGTCCTCGTCTTCACTCCCATACCCCTCAAGGTGCTCGGTGGCTGAGGAAGCCTTCACGGAAATCGGGCCGCGCCAGCTCATGCAGTGGCTGGAGGAAGACCAGCCGGTGCGGCTGATCGATGTGCGCGAACCCGACGAGTGGGAGATTTGCCGCCTGCCGCGCGCCGAACTGCGCCCGCTGGAAGATATCGCTCAGTGGTCGCAAACGCTCGACACGGCAGAACGCTTGGTGGTCTACTGCCATCACGGCATCCGCAGCTTGTACGCAGCCCTCTACCTCAGCGGCCACGGGTTCACCCAGGTGGTCAACTTGCGCGGCGGGCTGGATGCCTACAGCGTGGAGGCGGACCCGGAATTGCCACGCTACTGAACGCGGATCGCCCATCAGGCACCCGCCTCGGCCAGCTCGGCCTCGCGTTCGGCCAGCCAGGTCTCGGCCGTCATCGCGGCCGCCACGCCCATGCCCACCGAGGTGGCTACCTGGCGGAATACGGAATCAGCCGCCTCACCCGCGACGAACACGCCCGGCACGCTGGTGCGCATGCGCACATCGGCCACCACATAGCCCTTGGCGTCGAGGTCGACCTGGCCGCGCAGGAACTCGGTGTTCGGATCGTGCCCGATGAAGATGAAGACTCCCTGCGTCGGCTTCTCCTCTATCGCGCCGGAGGCCACATGGCGCAGCACAACGGAGGTCACGGCCGTCTCGCCCCGGATGGCCTGCACCACCGTGTTCAGTCTGAAGGAGATCTTCCCATTGCGTTCCGCGCGCTGCCGCAGGATGCGCCCGGCGCGCAACTCCTCGCGGCGGTGGACAATCGTCACGTGGGAGGCGTAGCGCGTGAGGAAGAGCCCCTCTTCGAGTGCGCTGTCGCCGCCGCCCACGACGACCACCTCCTTGCCTTTGAAGAACCAGCCGTCGCAGGTGGCGCAGTAGCTCACCCCGCGCCCAGTGAGTTCCTGCTCACCGGGCACGTTCAGCCTGCGCGGGCTTGCGCCGGTCGCAATGATGAGTGTGCGCGCGGTGTATTCCGCCGAATAGGTCTTGACAAGGAACGGCCACTGGCTGAGGTCGAGCGCGGTCGCCGAGTCGAGCTCCACCCGGGCGCCGAAGCGCTCCGCCTGCTTCTGGAAGAGTTGGCCAAGTTCAGCGCCGCCCACACCTTCCGGGAAGCCCGGATAATTCTCGATGGTGTGGGTCAGGCCGGCCTGCCCGCCAAGTTCCTGGCCTGTCAGAACGAGCGGTGCGCGATCGGCGCGCGCGGCGTAGAGCGCAGCCGAGAACCCGGCCGGCCCTGAGCCCAGTACGATCACGTCTTTCACTCGGCGATCGTCCGGCGTCTCACCCGGCGCGCCGCCGCCTAATTCGAAACTCATACCCTTACCTCCGAAGGTTCTACCTATAGCTCCTAACGCCGTGAGTATACCCAATCCGGCGCAGCATGGGCCGTCGGGTCGAACATCGGTCCATCTGCGATGCGATAAGCCAGTTTTCACCCCAGCGCGGTCACGCCGCCGCTCGCGGCTATCAGGTGAAGGCCGACGCCTGGGTCACGTGCCCGCAGGCAGTGCACGCCCGGTTGAACAGCGCGTCGTATTCCGTGCGGCCCAAGCCGCAGCGAGGGCACACCTCCGCACGACAATCATCCGCAGCGCGACTCACTGACCTGCGTGGCGTGCGAGTGCCCGCGCCGCACGCCTCGCCGCCCCGCCGGCTGGCGTCGGAAGCAACCTTGTGGGCCCCGATGTCTGCCTCTTCGTCAGGCGCCCCATGCCTCATTCCGCCGTACCGATGTCATTCCCCTCAATGGGCGCCCGCCCGACGACGGAGCGCTTCCGCCATCGCGCGCCGACACCCATGGGATCCTTCTCGGTTAGACTCACATCTTCTTCTAAGGTTACACACTTTGGCGTTCAACTGAAGACCACATCGCCAATCACTGGCACCGGAAGCCTGGAACCGCCAGAAACCTGGCAGGATGACGGGCGTATATGGTGTCAAGAAACAAGGCAGGCGACCTGCCGGCTCGCCCGTTGGCGTGCCGGCGACGAGCGGCACACTGGTAATGGACCACCCATGTGGATTAGAATGCGAATGGTCTGGGGCTGCGCAGAGGCCTTTCTCACATATCCGCACCCGAGAATGCACCAGACCAGGCCCGCGAGAGTCCCCTCCCACGAAGCGCGCAAGGGCGCCCCTTATTGGTAAGGCACCCAGACGGGACTCGATGGACCAGGAGACAGAGTGAGCGAAATGGAAATGAATGTGAAGCGGAAGACTCAGGCCGCGAGAGGCGCGGCCAACACGGCGCGCGGTTCTCTCGCGCGGCGGGTTGCATGCGTCATTCCGGCTTACAACGAATCAGGCCGCGTTGGGAACGTTCTGGCCGGCCTGCGTTCCGTCGACCGCTTGGACTCCATTTTCGTCGTCGACGATGGCTCGCTGGACGGCACCCTGGATGAGGCCCGCGCGGCCGCGACCCGCGACCCGCGCGTGCGCGTGCTGCACCACGATCAAAACCGCGGCAAGGGAGCGACTGTACGCACTGGGCTCAGCGCGGCGGCCGGTGCCGGCGCTATCCTGCTCCTCGACGCGGATCTGGAGGGCTTCGGCCCCACGCACATCGAGAACCTTGTCGAGCCCATCCTGGCCGATCAAGCCGAGATGACGCTGGGCCTCTTCATCGGCGGCAAGTGGACCACCGACATGTCGCACCGCCTGGCGCCCTGGCTTTCGGGGCAACGCTGCCTGCGGAGCGAACTGCTGCACCGCATCGACTGGGCTGCCGCCGAAGGCTACGGCATAGAAACGGCGTTGACCGTCGCCGCCCTGCAATACGGCTGGCGCGTGCAGCGCGTGCCCCTGCCCGGCGTGTGGCATCCCCCGAGCGAGTACCACCGCGGCCTCGGCGAAGGCATCCGCAACCGGACACGCATGTACCTGCAAATCGCACGCGCTTTCTACCGCGCCGGCGGGCTGCAGTGGATCTTCCCGCGCCTGCGCGACTGGCTGCGCCGCACCTACTCGGGCTGGGTCGTCGGCTAGAGGGTTCCGCGGTCGAGGAGACTCACGCCTCCGGTCACCTTTCTCGATCGGCGCCGCGCTACCCCCAGCCTCGCATTCTGCGTTCCCGAAATCGCCGCCGGTTGCAGGGCCCGCTCATGGGCGTGCACTGCCGCCGGCGCCTTGCTGCCCTCCCCTGCTCTGCAGCTATTGATACGCGCATCCCCAAGTCTGGGCGAGCCAGCAAATCGCTGACCCCCGGGAGCCGTGCTGTCGGAACGACGCTCGGGTCTGCGGGCGGGCCTCGCCCGATGAACCGGTTGGGAGTAGCATATGGCCTTGATCCACCAGCCAACCACGGCCGGTCAATGCAAGCCCGCCTCTTGGAATAGCCATCGGCGCAGCGGTTGGCCGATCCCCGAAGGCAGCTTGGAGACGAGCGCATCGTGAGATCACTGCGCGAATTCCTCATCGGTCCGCCCATCCCCACCCGGCGCCTAGCGTCGGAACGTCTGAGCAAGTTCAGAGCGCTGGCGGCCTTCTCGCCGGATGCGCTGTCATCGGTGGCCTACGCCAACCAAGAGATCTACCTCGGGTTGGTTGCGGCTGGAGCGGCGGGTTTGGCATTTGCATGGCCGATTGCCTTGGGCATCGGCCTGCTGCTTGGGGTGCTGGCGCTTTCATATTCGCAAACGATTCATGCCTACCCTTCCGGGGGCGGGTCTTACACGGTCGCCCGCGAGAACCTGGGGACGAACTGGGGCCTGATCGCGGCCGCGGCCTTGCTCATCGACTACGTGCTGACCGCCGCAGTCAGCCTGACGGCCGGCGTGGCAGCGATTGCATCGGCCTTTCCCATCCTGTGGCCGTGGCGCATTGAGTTGGCGCTGTTCCTGCTGGCGGTCATCACCGTCGCCAACTTGCGCGGCATCCGCGAATCCGGCGCGCTGATGACGGTGCCGGTGTACCTCTTCGTGGTGGCGTTTCTCGGAATGATCGCCGTCGGTCTGGTGCGTGCGGCCTTCATCGACCCTCCGGGCTCGCTCGCGGCGGCCGCCCCTCCCGCCGCATTGCCACTCAGCCTGTTCCTCGTGATGCATACCTTCGCCTCGGGCTGCACGGCCCTTACCGGCATTGAGGCCATCAGCAATGGTGTGCCCGCCTTCAAGCCGCCCGAGTCACGCAATGCCGACCTGACCTTGCGCGTGATGGCGATCCTCATGGGCGCGCTGTTCCTGGGCAGCATATTCCTCACGCAACACTTCGCGGTGATCGCTGGGCCCGAGGAGACCATCCTTTCGGCGCTTGCGCGGCGTGTGTTGGGCGGTGGTCCGCTGTATTTCGTGGTTCAGGCGGCGACGCTGCTTGTTCTGGCGGTGGCAGCCAACACCAGCTTTGCTGATTTCCCTCGTGTGGCTTCAATCCTGGCACGCGACGGGTTTTTGCCGAGCCCACTATCGCAGCTTGGCGATCGTCTTGTGTTCTCGAACGGTATGCTGCTGCTGGCCGGCTTGTCGGCCGTTTTGATCGTCGTCTTTCGCGGCGACAGCCACCTACTCATCCCGCTCTTCGCAGTAGGTGTATTCCTGGCGTTCAGCCTCTCGCAAGCCGGCATGGTGCGGCACTGGATCCGGCTTCGTGGCAGGGGTTGGCAGCTTAAAGCCCTCACCAACGGATTGGGCGCCGCTACGACCATCGCGACGCTGTGCGTGGTCGCCGTGAGCAAGTTCCGTGAGGGCGCTTGGATCGTCCTTCTTCTCATCCCAACCATCGTCATAATGTTCCGAATGGTCCGCGGGCACTACCGTGAGACGCGTAAGCAATTGGCCTTGCCCGCAGTGCCGCGGGCAGGCGCGCCGCCTCCCCCGCCGCGGGTTATCCTGCCCATCTCCGGAGTCCACCGCGGCATTCTCGAAGCGCTCGACTTCGCCAAATCCATCAGCCGCGATGTGACCGCGGTCTACATCGAGATTCATCCGGGCGATGCACGGCGCGTGCGCGAGGCGTGGAAAGAGTGGGGCCAGGATGTGACGCTCGAGATCCTCGAATCCCCCTACCGCTCGATCGTCGACCCGCTGCTGGACTACCTGGACACCCTCGACGGGCAGCTCGCCCAGGGCTTGGCGCTTCTCTATCGCCGGCGCCGGCATGGGCACGGACGGGTGATCGTTGATATCCCGTTCTACCTGCGCCACTGAAGCCGTGGCCGGGGCGGGTAGCCGCATGCCCATGATCGTCGTCCCCGCATGTTTGAAGCGGGGGACCCAGGCCTTCCACGTGCTGGTGGTCTCTGTTCCTGGGGGATTGGCGTTCGACGCCCAAAGGATCGTCGTCCCCGCGTGGTCGAAGCGGGGACCCAGATAAACCTCCTCCAAGAAGGCGCCGCTCCTTGCAGATGGCCAATGCAAGCCCCACGATGGCTGACTGCATTGAGAGCGATTCCGGCGGAGCATGGTCTCTCGGGGCTCCCACTTTCGCTGGAATGACAGACAGGACCTCGCCGGCTTACGCCCTCAATCGAGG
>JAPLGX010000507.1 GCA_026389925.1 Chloroflexota bacterium | reverse complement strand
CAGCGCGCCGCGAACTGATGCGCCTCGGTGCTGTCGGACTTCTTGCGGGTCAAGGAAGCACCTTCGTGGTGGGTGAAGTGGGCGTACGGCGTCCACGCTACGCGATGACCAGCCGCGTGCGCCCGCATGCAGAAGTCGACGTCGTTGAAGTCGCGCGCGAAGGCCTCGTCGAAGCCGGCGAGTTCGTCGAAGACGCTCGTGCGCACGAGCATCGCCGCAGCGGTGACCGCGAGGTAGTTGCGCGGAGTGAGGGTGGATCCGAAATAGCCAGGCTCCTTGCCCGGCTTGCTGATCCAGCAGTGAGTGGGACCGCTCGGCAGCAGCACCATTCCGACATGCTGCAGGCGGCCATCAGGGTAGGTCAGCCGGCACCCGGTGATGCCGACCCCCTCGATCTGCGCGACCTCAAGCATGCGCGTGACGGGGTTCGGGTCAGCGACCGTCGTGTCATCGTTCAGCAAGAGGAGGTAATCACCCGTCGCGGCGGCGCGTCCAGTGTTGATGGCAGCAGAGAAGTTGAACGAATCCGCCGTGTAGACCACGTGCTTGAGTCGGTGCTTGCCGCGTAGGTCGACCTTCACGTCAGGGATCACTCCCGTCGTGACGATGATGATCTCGAGAGTCGCATCGGTCTCGCGTTGCAGAAGGCTGAGCACTGCGTCGTCGACGAATCGGCCGGTTCGGGCGAGGTCTAGCGTGCCAACCGTAGGGATGATCACCGAGACGACCGGATCGCCACCAACCCGTGCGTGAACCTCGTTGAGGCCAGGGACCCGGCTCGGAGCGACGACTCCGCCACCGAAGGTGCGGTCGAGGTGCTCCTGCTGCACACGAGCGGCCGCGGTCTGCGCCCAGGGCTTGGCATCGATGGTCAGCGCAGTGGATTCGCTCCAGGCTCGCCAGTGGTAGTACGGGCGAGCGAGGTGGATGACCCGTCGCAGCTCTGGCAGCAGGCGCAGTGCCAGATCGAAGTCCTGTGCTCCGTCCATCTCACTGCGCAGGCCACCCACCTGCTTCATCGCCTCAGTGCGGAAGATCGTGAAGTGGCACAGGTACATCTGGGTGAGCAGGAGTTCGGGTGAGAAGTCCGGCTTGCAGTAGAGCTCGAAGTGCTCGCCCTTGAAGTCGACCTTGTCCTCGTCCGAGTACACCGCATCCGGGAAGGCGTTCTCCTCGACTGCGCGGGAGAAGGCATCGATGCAGCGGGGGTCGAGCAGGTCATCGTGATCCAGCATGCCGGTGTATTCACCTGTCGCATGCGAGAGTGCGACGTTGAGAGCGGAGGAGATTCCGCCGTTGGGCTTGTCGGCGACGGTGACGCGGGTGTCCTCGGCGTGCTGCTTGGCGAAGGCGCTCAGGAACTCCGCCACCTCCGGCTTGGTCGAGCCGTCGTTGACGACGATGAGTTGCCAGTTGCGCGCCTTCTGCGCGACCACCGAGTCGAGGCACTCGCGTAGGAACTTCAGCGGCGGGTTGTAGACCGGGACGATGATCGAGATCGTGAACAGGTAGCTGGCCGTGCCGAC
>JAPLGX010000515.1 GCA_026389925.1 Chloroflexota bacterium | reverse complement strand
GGCGTTACCGCGCTCAAAGCTAGGGATTACGCAACTGCGGAGGCAAAATTCAAGGAGGCCGTGGGGCACGACCCGAAGCTGCTCCAGGCGTGGGCGGCGCTGAGCGCGGTCCAGGTGCAGACGAGGCACAACCAGGAGGCGGCGGAGGCCGCGGAGAAGGCCATGGCCCTCGGCTCCATGGACGAGGCGGTCCTGCTGTCGCGGTGGCAAGCCTACCGCAACCTCAAAGATGAGGCCAAGGCGGCAGAGGCGCTGAAGGACCTGGAGAAAGTCGGTCGCCGGGCCGAGGAAGCGAAGAAGATCCACAACGAGGCTGTCGCCCTCGTGAAGGCCGGAGACAACGCGGGCGCCTTTGCGAAATTTCAGGAAGCCCTCACCGTCGACCCGACCCTCCAGGCGTCGCTGCTCGGGCTCGCCACGGCCGGTCTCAAGATCGGCCGCAATGCGGAGGCGGCAACCGCCGCGGAGGCCATCCTGAAGGCGGATCCCAAGAACGAGGCCGCGCTACGGCTTCGGTACAATGCCTGCTTGAGCCTGGGGGACAAGGAGAGGCTCATCGACTCGCTGGTGGGTCTGGCTGCCGTGGAGCCCGCCGTTGCACGCAACGGGCTCCTGAAGCTGGCCTTCGAAGCCTACGATGACAATGACAGGGTCCGGGCCAAGGAGAGAGTCCTCAAGGTCCTCGAGGTCGATCCGAACCAACCGCTGGCCCACTACTACCTGGCCCTGGTCTACGTGAACGAGGGCGCCACCAAGGAGGCGATAAGCCACCTCGAGCGCTTCCTCACGCTTGCGCCGAACAGCCCAGAGGCCGAAAACGCGCGCGAGATGCTCAAGCAATTGGCCAAGATCAAAGGCGATTAGGCTCCGGCGTCAGCGGCCGCTCCGACTTCGTGCGCAACAAGCGCGCCGCGGGACGGCTGAAGGACCTGGCGGACCTCGAAGCGCTGGGCGGGCCGGACGAGTTCGGCAGGGCACAGCCGAAGACCCGCAGACCAGCCGAGTCCGCGACAGAGAGCATGCGAATCCAACCGCTTGGATCCAATGGCGTAGATTCTGGGCTGCTGGAGGCATGTCGGCGTGAGACACTCAGCCGCTAAACTAGTGACATACAGAGATTTGTGACGCCTTGTCGGCGGCTGGCATCCGCCTGATTCTGGCATAGCGTGTGCAGCTTGAACCGACTCCGATTTGTCGGGGTTGCCGCAGGCCTCGTGAGTCCCGTGCGAGGACGCGTGTTTTTGTGTTTCGGTTCCGCTTCGCTTTGATTTCTCGGTGCCGTCGAGAGACATCGGGAGGGAGGACGAGATGAGGAGAATGGCATGGCTCATGGCTGCTCTCATGGTTCTGGCGCTGCCGCTCGCTGGCGCAGCCCAGACCCAGACCGGCGGCGTCACAGGTGCGGTCAGCGACGCCAGCGGCGGGGTGCTGCCCGGTGCGACGGTCACCATCAAGTCGTCGGACACCGGCGCGGTTCGCTCGACGGTGACCGACTCGGCAGGCCGCTACGTCATCGCCAACGTAGCGCCGGGTCCGTACGAGCTCACCGTCGAGCTCGCAGGGTTCAGCAAGCAAACGAGCAAGCTGGTTGTGTCGGCCGGCCCGTCCGTCAGCCTGGAGTTCAAGCTCCAGATCGCCGGCCAGACAGAGCAAATCCAGGTGACCGGCTCGCTGATTCCTCGCCCGACACTGGAAGCGATGAGCCCTGTCACCACCTTGGACGTCGAAGAGCTCACCTATCGAGGGATGGCCCGCGTCGAAGACCTCCTCGCCAGCTTGCCGCAGGTCTTCGCCGCGCAGAACTCCACGGTCTCAAACGGTTCGTCGGGCACAGCGACAGTGGACCTGCGCTACCTCGGCGCACAACGCACGCTGGTTCTGATCGACGGTCGCCGGATGTCGAGTGGTG
>JAPLGX010000281.1 GCA_026389925.1 Chloroflexota bacterium | reverse complement strand
GGTGCGGGAGCTGCGGCACGAGCTGGGTCACGTCTTCGGGCTGGCTCACTGCCCCGACGCCGCCTGCGTCATGAGCGCGGCGCACTCCGTCGAGCAGGTGGACAGCAAAGGTGAGGACTACTGCCGGGCGTGCCGGGTGCGCGTGGGGCGGGCACGCCCAGAGGGCACCCGGCCCGCCGCCGGCTCTCTGTAGAACACGAATATCCCAGCCAATAACACAAGTGAGAAGAGAGATGCAGTAGAGACGGTCAGCCCGAGGTAAACCAACAGGCTGGCCAGGTACAGGCCGTCTCTGATGAGCAATTGTAACTGTGCGTTATGCCTCTTCGCCGCCCGTCTCAAACCGGCTGTCGGCAACGTGCCGGCGGCTGGCGGCCTTCTCCAGCCAGCCACAGCGAGCCACCTTGAAACAGTCGAATTGAGGAGTGTACGGTTTAATGTCCAGCATCGGCGTTCCGTCCAGGATATCCACATCGGCCACGGTCAGTAGGTTGCTTTCCACCTTCAGAAGCCGGACAGGGGACATTCCGATGGGATTGGGCCGGCAAGGCGCCCGGGTGGCGAACAGCCCGCGTTCCTGTTCGTCGAGGTACGGGACCACACGGAGCTGAGCCTTCGAGGCCCGGTGGAACCAGTACACCAACCAGATCCGCTCAAAGCCCTCAAGGTCCTTCAGACCCTCCTGGAATCTCTCGAAGAGTTCTACCGTTCCCTTGACCCCCTTGGCCTGCCGAGGCTGAATCGGCGTGCCGGCCGCTTCCCGGAAGGGGGTACGGATCACCCCGATCGGTCTCAGGCGGAGAACCCTGGGAAGTGGCTCGCCTTGCGCGCTTCCCAAGGCTCTGGTCGGTTTCATCTCAAACTCACCGCCTTCGATTCTGAGGGCTTTGCCCTCCACCAGCGCCTCGGCCACCTTGCGTCGCGCCGACTCGATGATGCGGCCGAAAGTCTGCCGCGAGACGTTCATCTGCTCGGCCGCCTGATCCTGGTACATACATGAGCATATGCTCAGAACCGTGTCAACCCATGCACCGAGCGTCCGGTCTTGGCGTTGAGCGCTCTGACCCTGCCGAGCTTCGGCCAGACAGGGCCTCGGCGTACAATGAGGTGAGCTGCAGGGTATCTCCGGGGGGCCGGGGAATCTGCAGCCCAGCACGGGACCGACATGGACTTGACAGATATCGCGGAGGCGCGTTTCCGGGAGGGGTACTCCTGTTCGCAGGCGGTTTTCTCGGCTCTGGCCCAGCGGTGGAATATCGGTCTGGATGTGTCGTTGAGAATCGCTGCGGGGTTCGGCGGCGGGCTGGCGCGCTCGGCGCAGACCTGTGGTTGTGTGACTGGGGGCATCATGGCTCTCGGCTTGGCGCAGCGTGGGATCAGCCCGGAGGAGAACCGTTCCGAGAAGGAGAAAACTTACGAAGCCGGCCGGCGGTTCATGCGTGCTTTTGAGGAGCGGAACTGTTCGACACTCTGCTCCGAGCTGTTGGGCTGCAACATCAGCACACCCGAGGGACTGGCCGAGGCGCGTCGAAAAAGGCTCTTCCAATCGCGATGTACGAAGCTGGTGCGGGATGCGGTGGAGATCGTGGAGGGCATGCTGGCCGGCTGACCCGAACTGTGTCTGGCAGCCGGACCGAAGCCCGGCGCAGACTAAGAGTCTGCCCCACCGGGAGCTCAACCCGCCGGCACCGGGCGACGCTCGTTCTCGACGACGATCCTCGGGTGAGGGTCGGGCGGCGGCACAGGGAGACCGTTCTCCCGGAGTACGCGCACGTGCTCTGCCATCCCCCACCGGGCCTTGTACACGCAGTCCTCGAGGGATTGGCCGATTCCAGAGAACCCTTCCAGATCCGGCGAGTAGAAGCCGAAATAGTCGCGCTCCTCGGTGGCTTCTATGACCAGCGAATAGGGTAGATCAATCATCCCGGCCCTTTAGACCCACCGCCTTCAGTACAGTGTGACAGGTGCCGGTGGAGACGACCCTCGACCCATGATACTCGACACGGATCGCGTTCTACGAACCGGGTGTTTCGCCCAACACGGAGGATTTGGAGTACCCGGGACCAGTGCCCTCGCCCAGCAGCTTCCAAAGACCTATACTCGCAGTTATGAGTCTGAACTGGTTAACCGAAGCGAC
>JAPLGX010000024.1 GCA_026389925.1 Chloroflexota bacterium | reverse complement strand
GCCGAACTCGACCAGCACCGGCGTCGGCGAGGCCAGGACCTCGGCGGAGAATGTCGCGGCGGAGAAATGTACCAGATCAGTCATTCGCCCTCTACGAGAGAGCCTCCCTTCGGCGAATCGAGCGGATGGGGTTTGCGCACGCAGCCCGGGCGGGAAACGCCCCGCCCGGGCAGATAGATTCTACCATCCTCAGGGCCTGCCTGTCATCCCCTTCTTCAATGGAGGGACAGATCATGGACGGACATCGGGGTCCCTGGATGTATGGGATTGAGGCGGTGCGATGCTGAGTGGTCCATTTCAGTAAGTAGCTCATCGTTTGGATACTGCATGCTGCCGGGTCGTGCTCCTCAGCTTGATCGCGGCATTGAACAGGGGGGCTCATTCGACGAGTAGCCGTGTGCGACGGACCGAGTGGGACCCAATCGACCAACCCTGTCGGGCAATTGCGCTTAGAATCACGGGGCGACACATGCCTGATCGGGTGGCTGGATGCATCGGCCGGCGGAGGGAGCAAACGCGCGGTTGTCTCCCGTTGCCGCTGGGCCGCTGCGCCTCGCAGCCTGCGCGCGGATTGCCCACTCCCGCCTTGATGGAGCCGTATGTCCTCCGATTCTGCTGCTGAACTGCGCGACATCCTCCGCCACTACGACTTGGGCGACTTGGCCGCCCTCGAGCGCAATGAGCGCGGCTACGTAAACACCAGCTTTGCCATCGACATGGTCAAAGACGGCAAACCGACGCGCTACTTCCTGCGCAAGTACAAGCGCGGCGTCCGGGAAGAGGAGATCGAATTTGAGCATTCCGTGATCGAGCGCTTGGTCCAGGCGGGCTCGCCGCCCGTGGCGCGCCTGCACCCGACTCGCGAGGGGCGGACCTACCTGCACCGCGTCGCCGGGCCAGACGACCGCGAGGGCATCTTCTACGCCATCTTCGATTTCCTTCCCGACGATGATCGCTACACCTGGGTTGGCCCGCGCTGCCAGCCACTCGAGATCCGCAACTCGGCCATCGTCCAGGCGCAGTTCCACCGCGCGCTCGAGGGGTTCACGCCGCGTGGGCAGCGTGCCGAAGTCAAGATCCTCGACCTGCTGCCGCAAGTGGGGGAGTATCTGGCGGGCGTGCCGCAGCGCTCGAAGAAGACCGTTTTCGATTCGTGCCTGATCGAGCATCTCGAATTCCTGCAGCACGACCTGCGCGCGACGTTGGCGGTGCTCGCGGAACCTGAGGCGCGCCGCCTGCCGCAGACCATCATCCACTGCGACTACCACCCGGGTAACCTCAAGTTCCGCGGCTCCGAGGTCACAGGGTTGTTCGACTTTGACTGGTCGAAGTTGGACTTGCGCGCTTTCGACGTGGCCCTGGCTTTGTGGTACTTCTTTGCCACCTGGGAGGGCGAGCAGGATGGCGAGTTGCGCCTGGCGGATGTGGCCCTGTACCTGGCTGGATATCAGAGTGCATTGGCAGGGCAGCTAGGGCTTGCGCCGCTTTCGGCCTCCGAGGGCCGCTACCTGCCTCACCTGATCAATGCTGCCAGCCATTACGTGCTCAACTGGACGGTGCTCGACTTCTACAACAAAGAGGTCGACCCGCAGGAATACCTGACCTTCCTGCGCCACAGCCTCAACTTCACCCGGTGGTTCCGCGCGCCGGGGCATTTGGAGAGCCTGCGCTATATCATCGCGCCCCTGACCGCCCAGGTCGCGTAAACTCGCTGGGGCGACGTCCCCCGACCCCTATCCTTTCGCCGAGGCATGCCCCTTCCGATGACAAGCCGACTCTCGTTATCTGAAGTGCGCCGCGCATCGCCCGCCTGGTATCGCGGCGATTTCCACGTTCACACCAACTTCTCCGATGGGCGCTACCCGCCCGCAGCCCTCGCCCAGCTCTATGCCGGGCGCGGGTTGGATTTCTTCGCCATCACCGATCACAATGCGATCGGCTCCTTCACGGAGTTTGGTGAGGACCCGGGGCTACTCGTGATCCCGGGGCTCGAGGTGACGCTCGAGGAAGGCCATTGGAATGTTTTCGGCCTCGAGGGCTGGCGGCCCTGGATGGACGAGGTCTGCCAGGGCAGGATCACCATCCCGCTCAGCGCCAAGTTCTCCGGAACGAGCGAGCTGCTCGAGCTCACGCGCGGCCAGGGCTGCCTCACCTCGATCAACCATCCGCTGCTCAAACCCTGGGAATGGCGCGACCTGGCGACCGACCTGCGCCTGGTGGATGCGATCGAAGTGTGGAACGACCCGCTGTGGCCCGATAATGCGCAAGCCAGCCCGCGGGCCGTGGACTTCTGGACCCGGTGCCTGAATGCCGGCTTGCGTCCGACGGCCATTGGCGGCAGCGATTTCCACGTGCTGCCGGGCGAGGCGCCGCCCTACCCAGGCGAGGAGCCCGGACTCCCGCTGACCTGGGTCTACGCCCGCGAGCTTTCGGCGGCCGGCATTCTCGAAGGCGTGCGCCAGCGGCGAAAAGCCTACATTAGCCTCGGCCCGCAGATGCAGTTCTTCGCCTCACTTGGTGACGAGCATTTCGATATCGGCGCCGACATGGGTCTGAGGTCCGGCCGCGCCAGGCTGAAGACCACGGTGAGCGCGGGGCCGCAGGGCGGGAGGGCGCGCATCCTTGGCGGGGCCGGCCTCATCGGCGAGGCGCCGATCGTCGACGGCCAGGCGGAGCTGCACGCCAAGTGGGGGGTGAGGGCGGATCGCAGGCAGTGGGTGAGGGCGGAGGTGGTGGATGAAGCCGGGCAGACGGTCGCGCTCACCAACCCGGTCTTCGCCGGCCCCGAGGCGAGGCCGGCGCGGGTCACCTTTGGCGAGATTGAGCGGCGCACGGAGGGATGAGCGCGCCATCGACGTGGCGGTTGCGGCGCGTGATGTCAAGGAATAGGAGGGCGGGCCAGGCGGCCCGCCCTCCGTGCGCAAGCCAGGCGCACGCGGTGGTTGCCCGGCTTCCCGCCTTCGCTGGCATGACGAACACGGCCCAATCGCTCGTCGTCCCCGCGCAAGCGGGGACCCAGGCTGCGTGCTGGATTGGCACTTGCATGCCTATCTGCAGCGAGGCGTGTCCGCGGCCTTTTCCGATGGCAGGCAGGTCAGTGTCGGCCGATCGCTTGTGACACGTACCCGTTCTGGCGATACCAGTCGACCGCCTTGCGCAGCGCTTCGCGGGCCGGGGATGGGGAGAAGCCGAGTTCGCGGATTGCCTTGGCGGAGCTGAAGAACTCGCGCTTAGCGGAGACGCGCACCGCGTCGGGCGTCGCTGCCGGAACATGGCGTGGGTTCAGGCGGGCCAGGCCGGTATCCACGTAGGCCCAGGCCAGCGCCACGCCCCGGGGGATGCGTGTCCGAACCTTCGGCCTGCCCGAGACTTCCGCCAGGATGTCGAGCACCTGCTTGAGCGACAGGTTCTCCCCGCCCAGCACATAGCGCTCGCCGATCGTGCCGCGTTCCGCGGCCAGGAGATGGCCCGTGGCCACGTCATCCACATCGACAATGGTCAGGCCCGTATCAACGAAGGCGGGCATCCTGCCGTTGAGGAAGTCCACGATCATTTTGCCGGTCTGGGTGGGTTTGTGGTCGCCCACCCCGACCGGCGCGGCAGGGTTGACGATCACGACCGGGAGACCGCCTCGGATGAATTCCTGGGCGACTTTTTCGGCGAGGAACTTGGAGCGCTTGTAGAACCCGATCATGTCGGCAAGCGTGACCGGCGTCTCCTCGTCGCCGGGCATTCCGCCCTTGGGGATGCCCAGGGTGGCGATGGAGCTGGTGTAGACGACCCGCCCAGGTCCCGACTGGCGGGCGGCCTCCAGCACTCGCCGCGTGCCCTCGACATTGGTCTCGAGAAACTGCTGCCAGGAGTAGCCCCAGTAGGCATACAGCGCCGCCACGTGGAAGACCCACGCGCAGCCGGCCATGCCATCGCGCAGTGCGGCTCCGTCGTTCAGGTCGCCGGCGATGCGCTCGACCTCGAGGCCGTCCAGCTGGCGGGTGTTTGTCCCGCGCCGCACCAGTGCGCGGACCTGGTGGCCTTCCGCCAGCAGCTTGCGCACGACAGCGCCGCCCACGAATCCCGTGCCGCCGGTCACGAAGCAGCGCATCTCGCCTCCTCAGGCTTTGTCCAGTTCGTCCAGAAGCGCCAGCACGATCTCTGCCGCGCGTTCCATTGTCTCCGTTGAGACGGTGGCCACCGTGTCGTCCGGCCGATGCCAGTAGGGCAGGATGCCGGTGTGCGGGTCGCGTCCGGCGATGCCGATGGCATGGTAGCCCCGCTCGCGCAGGGTACGGACGTCATCCTCGGCCAGCATTTCCGCCGGTCGGAAATCGAGTTGCGGATGGCCTGTCGCTACACGCTCGGCCAGCGCGCGCAGGTGAGGCGCAGGATGGTAAGGCGCGCAGATGCCCTGCCGGGTCAGGTAAACGATCTCGCCGCTCCCCAGGCCTTCCAGTCCGAAGAAGGCTGCCTGCCGCAAGAGCGAAGCATGCCTGCGCAGCAGATCGCGCACACCGCCATGGTCGGTCTCCTCGGCGCCATCGAAGATGAGCCACACCTCGGTTGTTGCCAGCGGCCGGCGAGCAAGGCGGGCGGCCACCTCGAGCGCCACGGCGACGCTGGCCGCGTTGTCGTGCGCGCCGGGGCTCCAGGGCGTGTGGTCGTCTTTCCACAAGGTGACCATCATCCCCATGACGCAGGCCGCGGGCAGGAGTGAGAGCCACCACAGCCACGAGGGGCCGCCGAGCAGCGCCCCGGCCAGGAAGATCAAACCCGGGCTGGCCAGCACACCCAGGACGAGCCAGGTGAGAGGCTCAATGGAGGCGACCCTCTTGGACTGCCAGGCCAGGCGGCAGCGATTGGTGTCGAGGTGGGCCAGAATCACCGCCCGCTTGCGTGTTTCGCTCTTTGGTGACACTCGCGTCTCGACATTGCGGCTCGTGACTTTGGGCAGGAAGATGCTCAATGGGTTTCCCGCGTTGCGGATGGTCTGCCAGAGCAGCGGCGCGGCGCACATGGCGAGGGCGGCCGCGATCCAACGGGTGGGCGCTCCTGCCAGAGGGTAGATAGCGACGGCGAGCAGCACGAGCACATCGATGGCCAGTGGAAAGCTGTTCTGGCTGGCGACCGCGCGAAAGTGATGCTGCTCGACAGGCAGTCCAAGGTGCGCGAGACGCCGTGCCACGTAGTCGGCGCCGGCGGCCTCGGCGGGTGTGCCGGTGCCGCGCGGGCCAATCTCGCCCGCCAGCATGCGAACGTCTTCCAGCGGCTGGCTCATTGGCTCATCGCATGTCGAATGAGTTCCGCGCTTGTCGCCCACACTCGGCCGCCGATAGTGCGGGTTTCGCTCAGCACCGCGTCGAGAGCCGAGACGATCGCCTCCACTTCCTCATCGCCGATGATGAGCGGAGGCAGCAACTTGATGATATTGACGCCCGGGCCACCCACTTGTGTCAGGATGTGGTGGTCGCGCATGAGGGACATCACCACCAGCTGGGTGAAGAGGCCCTTCTCAGCCGCTTCGACGGCGGCCCAGGCAGCCTTGAGCCCGAGCGATCTCGGCGGTCGGCCATGCCCATGTCGTTCTGTCCGAAGGTGGTTGAATGCACCTGGGCGCGCTTGAGATGGCCGAAGACCTTGTTGTTGATCTCCCGGCGCATGATGACGGCGCTCACCGGGACGTACCCACCGCCCAGCGACTTGGCGATCGTGACCATGTCGGGCTCCAGCTTCCAGTGCTCGCAGCACAGGAATTTCCCGGCACGCCCCAGCCCGACCTGGACCTCGTCGCAGATGAACTGCGTCACGTACTTGCGGCACAGGCGCTGGGCTTCGGGAAGGTAATCCTCCTGCGGGAGGTAGACGCCCTTGCCCTGGATCGGCTCGACGATGAAGGCAGCCACGTCGCCTTTGCGCAGCTCTTTCTCCAGCGTCTCCAGGTCGTTCATCGCCACCATGGTCGTGCCGGGAATGAGCGGCTCGAAGCCCTTCTTGAAGCCCTCCCCGCCGTTGATCGAGAGCGTCCCGAGCGTCAGGCCGTGGAAGGAATGGTCGAGGTAGACGACCCGCGGCCGTTTGGTGGCGTAGCGGGCGAACTTGATGGCGGTGTCGACCGCGTCCGCCCCGGAGTTGGCGAAGAAGATGGCGTCCAGCCCGGGCGGCATACGCTTGACCAGCTCCTCCGCCAAGAGGCCGGCCAGCAGCGGGCAGTCCATTTTTATGAGGGTTGGGCTGTCGCGTGAGAGGAATTCGATCATCGCCTGCTTGATGGCCGGGTGGTTGCGCCCCAGGTTAAAGACACTGAAGCCGGCCAGCAGATCGAGGTAGCGGTTGCCGTCCGCATCCCACACATAGGCGCCCTCGCCGCGAGTGTAGATCTTGTCGAAGCCGATGATCTGCTGAACGCGGGCCATGTGGGGACTGATGTATTTCATGTGCAGGTCGTATTGATCGGCCTGCCGCGCTTTGATGAGCTGAGCTAGCGAGAAAGCCATGCTGCCTCCTTTGGGACCTTCAATGGACCTGGTTGAGCCCGCGCAGGGCCCCGGTCTTTCACCGCAGGCTCTCGCCCAGCGCCCTCTGGGTGACTCTCAACCCGAAGACGATACCGCCGAGCAGGTAGAAAGCTGCCGCGACAACCAGGAGCAAAACGAAACTGGCAGGGGTGGACGCGCCCGCCATGTTCAGGATCGCACCGAAAAGCAAAGGTGCGAATGCGCTCGGGAGGGCCGTGGTCATATTGCTGTAGGCCATGTACTGTCCGGCCTCCTCCTGGGGCGCCAGGCCGCTCGCCAGGGCGGGGATCACAGCCATGATCGGACCCGTCGCAACGGCCCGCACCACACTCAGGATGAGGAATGCGGTGAAGTCACGGGTGAGTGCCATGAGCAAGGTCGTCACCGCGGAGATGACCGCACCGGCGACGATCAACTTCCGCCGGCCGATTCTGTCCGAGAGCAGGCCCGTCCCGATCGCCGCCAGCATGATGACCACCAGGTTGATGAGACCCACCAGGCGGAGCCCGGCGTCAGGATTGGACAGGCGGAAGTAGATGCCCAGGAAATCCCTCGCGAAGTACTGCAGGCTGTTCAGTCCCATGTTCACCAGAAAGGCACTGAAGACCAGCCAGAAGAATACAGCCACCCGAGTTCGAACGCGGAAGATCGCGGCCAATGCCTCCGGCAGGCTGATGGCCCGTGAGGTTGCAGCCGGTTTGTCGTGTCGCCGGATTGTCGCAGCGCACACCACGCCGCTCAGAGTGAAGACCGCCGCCATGAGGAGCAGCGCCATGTCCGGCCGGTGGATCTCGTTCAGGTAGGTTACGGCGATGAAACTGACGGCGGAGGCGAGCACCATGTAGAAGCCCTGCAAGCCGGACGCCAGTCCGCGCTGGCCCTCCGGCACGGTATCCACCAGGAGCGGCCACCAGGCGCCATTGGCAATATTGGTGAAGATGTGCATCCCCAGGTAGCTGCAGATGATGACCGGCAGGGAAAGGTGGAGGAAAGCCGCGCAGGCAATGACCGGGAATCCGGCCAGTGCGCCGATCAGGATGCTCGGGGTGCGCTTCCCCAGAGGACTGGTGCCGTGGTCGCTCAGGATGCCGAAGAGGAGGCTGACCAGAATGCCGACCAGGTTGGCCGCAAAGGCGATCACGCCCACCGCGAGGCTGGAGCGATCGGGGGAGACGACGTTCTGCACGAGCGGCAAGAGCAGGATAGAGTTGTAGGAAACCCAGGCGAAGTTGGCGCCAAACATCAGGATGGTCATCCCGAACAAGAAGCCGAGCGATCGCCTGGAAGCTGCGCTGGCCGGACCGGTCATCCTTCTCTCACGCTCTCTGCTCAGGGCTGGCGGCTACATAGACACTGCCATGGAAGCATCCAGACCCAACTCCCGCGCCGTCTCCGGCAGCGGCCGACCGGACCGCGGATCGAGCCCCAGGAACTCGAAGTAGCTTCCGGCCATGGCTTCTATGTCCAGGGTGCGACCTCTCAGAGGACCGATGGCTTGAGGTGGATCGCCGAGCTCACGCCTGGGGAGCGGGGCCATCGGCGGCTGGCCGTGTTTGGCGTTGAAGGCGTGGCGCAACACCTGAATCCGCTTGCCGGTCCGGAAGAACTCCGCTTCACTTACGCCCCAACCGGTGGCTGCGTTGAGCCATGTCAGGAACGGGGGCTCTCCCATCAGAAGGGCGAACTGGCACAGGCCCAGCGCATCATAGGCGCGGTAGAGCGGCATGGCGATGGCTTGCGTCAGGCCCTTCCCGGCGTAGTCATAGCGCGCCGCGGGTTTGCGCCCGAGCAGCGCATAGTACGGCGCAAAGGATGCGACCTGCGCGTTGCCCGTGTTGGTGGAGGTGTGCCGCCCGGGCGCCGGGTCGAGCGCGTAGCCCGCTGCCGTCCCGGGTTCATAGATCCCGCGATGCATGGGCAGTTCCTGCCCGCCCGCGTGCATGGCGGACTCGCGAGCCGCTTGGCTAAGACGTCCGGCTGCTTTGCGAACCCCATCCGCCAGCCAGTCACCCAGGCCGGGCGTCCGCGCGGCGATGCGTTTGGTGAGTTCAAGGATGCATTCGCCCTTTCCCCATTCGAGCGGGAGCTCACCGGCGAGCTCGGGCGGGAGCCAGCCCTTCTCGGCGCATTCCAAGGCAAAGGCGATGACGACCCCGGTGGAGATGGTGTCCAGCCCGGCCATATTGCAGACGTGGGCGCAGCGCATAACGGTATCCAGGTCGCTGTTGAGGAGCAGCGGTCCGAAGGAGGCCAGGGTCTCGTACTCGGCCTTGTGGCTGGTGCCTCCTTCCGGCTGGCGGACGATGCCTCCGCAGGCAACCGGGCAGGAATGGCAGGCGTAGGGTTTCACCAACGAGCGAACGACCGCGCGGTCGCTCAATCCCTGCGAGAGATCCAGCGGAAAGTCGCGGTAGCCGATGCCCGCCCAGTTGCGCACCGGGGTGTCTCCCAATTCGACAAGCGCGGCCGTCCCGGAGGAGGTGCCGTAACGCCGATACGCGTCGACGACCATTTCGGCCGGCCCGCCGCTCAGCTGTCCGCGCAAGTGGCGGAGAAAGGGAAGCAGGCGGGCCAGAAGGATCGGCACGCGTGCCGACATCGCCGAAGGCTTGCGGCGGAATAGTCTCAGATAGGCCGCGTTGGCTGCCTTGAAGCCCCTGGGATCGGCCTGGGGCGGACGAGCCTTCCCGCGGGCGACGACGGCCTTGAGCTGCTTTGAGCCCATCACCGCGCCCAATCCGCCGCGCGCCGCGAGGCGCCCGTCGTCGTTGACGATGCCGGAGATGAGGACAAGCTTCTCACCCGCCGGGCCGATGCAGGCCACCTTGGCGTCGGGGGCGATTTCCCTGTGCAGGGTTTCCTCGGTCTCGCGCACATCCAGCCCCCACAGGTGGGCCGCGTTACGGATTTCGACTTGCCCCTCAGCGATGAGCAGGTACACCGGGGCGTCCGCCGCGCCGGAAACGAAGAGTCCGTCGATTCCAGCGCCGCGCAAGGCGGGGCCGAAATCCCCGCCGCAATTGGCATCCGCCCAGCTGCCGGTGAGGGGGGAGCGGGCGGCCACCATGAACCGGCCGCTGAACTGTGCGCCGGAACCGGTCAGAAGGCCGGGCAGAAAGGCAAGGATGTTCTTCGGGCCGAGCGGATCGGCATGCGCGGGGATGTGTTGGTAGAGATATCGCACGCCCAACCCGTATCCGCCGAGGTAGTCGCGGTAGACGGCCTCTGGCGGGCACTCCACCCGAATCTCGCGGGTGGAGAGATCCACATGCAGGACCTTCCCCCAATACCCGTTTGGCATGGCTGCCTCCGACGGTCTGGCGAGCGCTAGGCCATCATCTGTCCCACCTCACGCAAGGACTTGACGACGTCCTCTGGCAGGACAGGCGGCTGCTTGCCCAGGGTGAGGCATCGCAGTATCAGTTCCGAGTAGCGCTCCACGACTTCGGTGGTGCTGGCTGCGCGGCGCAGGCTGGAAGCGGCGACAACCAGTCCATGGTTCTGCATCAAGACAGCCACGCCCTTCTCGCCGAGGGCTCGGGCGACGGCCGCCGCCAATTCGTGTGTGCCCGGCATGATGAAGGGAACGCGCGGGATATCGCCGATGAACGCGGCCTCGGTCGATACAGGCAGGAAGGGCGTCTCGGTCAGGGCGAGCAGCGTGGCCCACGGCGCGTGGGTGTGGATGACGGCCTGCAGGTCCGGGCGGGCCGTGAGAATCTCGGTATGCACCCAGCGCTCGCTCGATGGAGTCCCGGCCTCCTCGTCCATGGCCTCGCCCTGCATGTTGATGCGAATCATTGTGTCGGCGCGCAGGCTGCCCTTGAACATCGCCGAGGGGGTAATCCACAGTTCGCCTTCGCGGCCGGCCACGCGGAGGCTGAGATTGCCGCCCGTGGCCGTGATGAGGTTCTTCTCGTACAACTCCCGTACTGTGGCGACCAATTCGTCTCGCTCGTCTCCGGCGACCAAGGGTTCCGGAGGCCTCTCGACCGGCTGCGGCCGGGGCGTGGGGGCGGGGGGCGCGCCAGCTGCCGGGGGGGTGGACACGGAGCGTCCAGCGGGCGCGGGGCCGGGTTTGGAGAGATCCCCCGGGTCACCGATTCTCTGGCGAGCCTCGCTATACAGGCGCATGATGTCCTTCTGGACGCGCTGCATCTGCATCGCCTTGCCTGTGTCGCCGCTGAACTTCATCTTGCCTGACATGGCGGCCGAGATGGCGTTGATCTTGCCGGTCATCATTCCGTCGAATACTTCGGCCTTCATCTTAAGGGTCAGGTCACTCCTAGTGGGGGGCGCACCCATCCCGGCCTTGACCGAGCCGTTGTCGAAGATCATGTGGAACTCGAGGCTGGCATCGGTCAGGGCGTAGTGCATGACGAAGACGCGGTTGGCGGCAAAAGCGAGAAAGGCGGCGTCCGTCTCGCTCGCGGTCAGAAACTCGCGCACGATTCTCTCGAAGGTTGTGAAATGGCTCATGGCGGTGGGGGTCCCCTTTTCCACGGCGACTGGTTCCGGGGTTGCCGGAAGGCGGGATGGCGCAGGTCGGGTTTCCCGTGAGCCGGATTCCCGCAGCGGCCTGGCATCCAGGTCGCTGATGGCGGGACTGCCGCGGGTGCGCAGCTGTGCGAGGGTCTCAGGCCTGGGAACAGGCCGCGGACGTGTCCAGGAGAAGTCGTCAAAGGCTGCGGGGCTCACGAGAAAGCGAGGCCTCTCCCCGGAGAGAATGCGCTCCATTTCGTCGGCGATGATTTCCCCCTGGTGGGCGGAGACATCGCTGGTGTTCCCGCCGATATGCGGGGTGGCAATGACATTGGGCAGGAGCACGAGCGGATCGTTCGGCCCTGGCGGTTCGGCGGAGAACACGTCCAGTGCGGCCCCGGACAAATGTCCCGAGCGCAGCGCTTCGACCAGCGCGGCTTCATTGGTCAATGCGGCGCGGGCGGTGTTGACGAGGAATGCTCCCGCTTTCATCGCTCCCGATGGCGCCCATGCCGATCACGCCAACCGTCTTGTGCCACAGCTCGACGCCCTGGAACTGGTTGTAGGCCGCGCCCATGCGCGCCAAGTCGCCCACCTCACCCTCGGGGTCGTGCAGGAACTCCGCGGCAGGAGCGATCTTGCGCGCCAGCATGAGCATGAAGCTCACGGCGAGGTCAGCGACCGCGTCGGCATTGCGGCCGGGAGTATGGAGCAGCGGTACGCCGAACGCGGCGCAGGCCTGTGAGTCGATATTGACTGCATTTCCCCGGCAGGAGGCAACCAGGCGCAAGTCTCGGAGTTGCGGCAGGACGTCCACGTCCACCACGTCCACTTCGGTGATCAGGACGTGCTTGCCCTTCATCGCCTCGACCAGATCCTCCCCGGTCAGAACCCTGTAGGTCTCGCGGTAGTTCTGGTAGGTGACCTCGCCCAGGCGGCGCAAGCGGGTGAGAGCGGTCTCGTCCATCTGGGCGGTGATGAGCATGTGAGGGCGGAAGGCCAGCTTGGGCCGGGCGGTGGTCTGTGGCTGGCAACTGGCGAT
>JAPLGX010000006.1 GCA_026389925.1 Chloroflexota bacterium | reverse complement strand
ACACTGGTAGGAGTGGCACGAGTGCCCCGGTCAGTGATCATGCCGGCACAATGAAGAGCAGCACAAGCATTACAACACCCGTACTATAATCGCTGCGCCTCCCCCGCGGACATCGCCACGGTAGATGCTTCGGGCAAGCATCGGCCCCCCATCTACATCTGACACGCGAGGAGTCAATGAATACGTCGGATCCACCCGCCACCCCGAAGGGTCTCCTCGGGCCCATGCGCCTGCCTTTCCTCGTTCTGACGCCGGCCTGTGTGCTCTTGGGAATCGGCGCCGGGTTCTATCAATCCGGAAGGGTGGATCTCCTTCAGGCCGTGATCGTTCTGATCGGTGCGGTCGCCGCCCACATCAGCGTCAACACGCTGAACGAGTACTTCGACTTCCGTAGTGGCCTCGACCTGCGCACGCAACGGACACCCTTCAGCGGAGGTAGCGGCACTCTCGCGGCGCAGCCGGCGACGGCGCCCACGGCCTTGGCGACCGGGCTCGTCGCGATGGCTATCACCGGCGTGGTCGGCCTGTACTTTGTGCTCGTGCGCGGGACGGCCCTCTTGCCGCTCGGCCTGGCAGGAATACTCATCATCGCCGTCTACACGGTCTGGCTCACCCGATATCCCCTTCTCTGCCTGATTGCCCCTGGCTTGGGGTTTGGCACCTTCATTGTCATGGGAACCGGCTTTGCCCTGACCGGGCAGTACTCGTGGACAGCATTCGTGGCCTCGCTGGTCCCCTTCTTCCTGGTCAACAACCTGCTTCTACTGAACCAGTTCCCGGATGTCGAAGCCGATCGCAGCATCGGCCGGAACACTTTGCCCATCGTGATCGGGCGACGGCCCAGCAGCTGGATCTACATCGCGTTCCTGGTCCTGACCTACACCTCGATCGTAGGCGGGGTCTTGGCCAACCAGCTTCCGGCCTGGGCGCTGCTGGGTCTCCTGACGGTGCCCCTGGCAGTCCGGGCGGGAACTGGCGCCTGTCGGCGCGCAGATGACATCCCGAATCTCATCCCGTTCATGGTGCAGAACGTCCTGCTCAACATCGTCACGCCCGTTCTCGTGTCGGTCGGGCTCTTCCTCAGCTGATCCGACGAAGGGTCGGCACAGCGGGCTGTCCAGCCACAGGGCATGAATCATCAAGAGGCTGCATCGATGGGCCTGGATGACACCGCCCATCGCGGCGCGATCCGCCATATGTCCGGGCCCATCGCGCTGCGCGCCGACCTCCTCAATCGGCTGATGGCCTTTGGCCAGGATCGGCTGTGGCGGCCGAAAACCTCGTCCCAACATGGCGCCGATGAGGGAATCACTCCTTTCGAGACGGGCACAAGCCCGATGGGCTACGGTTGGCCGCAATGACGGCCCCAGGAGTCGAACCAGGGATCAGCGGGTACTGAGTATTGCCCCTGGAGCGGGGGCCTCGGCGACCACTTACATGTTCCCGAGGCTGCCCGTCGCTCCGCGATGCTCGCATGCCCGGATGTCTTCGATGGCAAGATCGAATCGCACAATAGTCGATCGGGGTCGTGATGTCGATGGGGAATTCGAATCGAGGGCTGACTCTGTCGTGACCCCCGCAATGCATCCCAGCCGACATTCATATTGCTCTTGCCACAATCGGGAGCGTCTCTGAGATTGTTGCCGGGTTTGAAGTCGGGCGATGGGGTTTTCGGCCAGGACAGGGCGCCCCTATCTATTCGCGATGGCAAGGGTGAAACCCAGTTCTTCCAGGTCGAGGCTCTCTACGAAGGCATCGATAGAGCGGACCGGGTTCTCTTGACTGACGTGGCCATCCAGAGCCTCAGGAAAAAGAGTCGTCTGATCCCGGTCGCTGCCTTCGATGTGACCCATCCGCGGCCTCCCGGTGGACAGATCCAACAACATGATCTACCATACTCAAGACTGGACTTTTCACACAGTCTCTCGATGAAGCGAACTGGATTCTCCTGACTTACATAGTCGTCGAGGGCTTCGGGGAAGAGAGTCAGTTGATCGCGATCTTCGCCTTTGATGTGCTCCATTCATGGCCTCCCGGTGGACAGATCGGGCAACACGATCTACCATATACAACACCAGACTTTTCACACAGACTCTCACTGAAGCTGACCCGGCGGGCTGGGCCTCGGATGATGCTTGTCTTGCCAGCGAGCGTGGCGTAGAGTGGGGGGAAAGTCTGCCCGCTTCCGCCGGGCAGCTTAGCTCAAGGCCGTTGGGCAGCGCCGAGCCTGCATATTCCCCCTTGACGTTATTACCGGAGGGCGTTATTATACCTCCGATGATCCGAACCTTCGCTGACGGCCGGACCGAACGGGTTTTCGCCAGGGATTGCGCTTCTGCCTCTTCTCCCGAACTGCAACGCGCCGCGTGGAAGAAGCTGGCCATCCTCCATGCGGCGGGGTCCCTCCAAGACCTGCGAGTCCCGCCTGGCAATCGCCTGGAGAAGCTCTCCGGCCGTCGAGAAGGCCAGTACAGTCTACGCATCAATGACCAGTGGCGGATTTGCTTTGCATGGAGGGGCGGAGATGCGTATGAAGTCGAGATCGTGGACTATCACTGAGGGAGGTAGGTATGGCTGCCAGGAAGATGGCGCCGGTGCATCCGGGCGAGATACTGATGGAGGAGTTTCTTGAGCCGATGGGGATTACCCAGTATCGGCTCTCGAAGGACATCGGAGTGGTGCCGCGTCGCATCAACGAGATCGTGCACGGGAAGCGGGCGATCAGCCCGGACACTGCGCTGAGGCTTGCGCGTTACTTTGGGATGACAGAGATGTTCTGGTCGAACTTGCAGGCATACTATAACCTCGAGGTGGAACGGGACCGTCTTGGCGATCGCCTTGAGAAGGAAGTGGCTGTGTATGCGAGGACCGGATAGGCACAGGCGCTCCGCCGCGCTGCCCAACAACTCGCGTGGGCGTGTGACAAGTCGAGGGGGCATGCTCGAGGAGGGAGCGCGCCCCACAAAGGCGATGGCCCAGCCCTTTGAGAGGGATGACGCCGCCAATGAGGCGGCAGGGCGGTCATCCCTTCCCACGACCCCCAAACACTTCGGGGTTTTTACACGGGCTCTCGCTGAAGCTGGCCCGGCGGCCTGGGTCGATGGGATGCTTGTCTTGCCCGCCAGCTTGCCCTTGAGTCCCAGTAGCGTCGCCGGCTTCCGCCGGGCAGCTTAGCTCGAGGCCGTTAGCCGGCCCACACAAGGACTAGGCAGTCTCATGCCCCATGCTAAGGAGATCCGCGCAGAGTTGAGGCAGCTCGTTGACACGGCCCACGATCGCGAGCTCGGCCTTTGCTTGTGCCACCTGGAGAGGCACTTTACAGAGTGGAGAAACGGCCAGATTGGTGCGGGTGAGCTCTCCGATCTCATCCGCGAATTCCATGACGGGTGGGCGCGGGCCGTATACAAGACCTACAGCGTCCTCAAGCCGGACCAGCTGGTTGCGCGGGCGCTGGGCATCGGATTGCTCCGGCCGGATGAAGTCTCCGAGGGACTCCGCCAGACGCTCTCTGATGCCATCATGTACTTCAGAGACCGCTATGCAATCGACGAGAACGATCCGCTTTCCAAGCTCCGAACCTCAACGATTTGAGCATGGCACAGGAGATGCGAACACGGGGTCGGCTAACACATCGCTGGAGCGGACGCCGACCGTGCGGGCTTTGCATTGGATGGTACGGAGCGTGGGAATCGAGTCTGTGATTGAGTCGAGCGGGGAGCGCCGCTCAGCTCGGGGCCGTTAGCCGGCCAAGTGAGACGCGAGGGGAGTTCTCTCCACGTGTTGCCCGCGCAAGGGCCAAGCCAGCATTTCGATTGGTTGTCCGGGAGCGATATCTGCCATGGAGTCTAAGGAGCCCAACGCGGACTTTCCTCTTCGCGAGAGCGTCGAAGACGCCTCCGGGAGGCAAAGGTCCTTCATCATCACGTATCAGGCAATTGGCCTTGGGTACTTGGTCGTGGCGAAGGAAGAAGGAAAGGACGGGTTGGGATATGAGTTCTCGGCATTCAGTGAAACCGGTCCTTACAATGCTCTTGGCCCTCTCCGTGAGCGAATGTATCGTACCCTTTCCATGCGTCACATTACCATGCGTGGTTCCCGATACCAAATGATGCACAGTGTCCTCCGCGGACGAATCGCCTGGAGCCACGACACAGGGCTGGCGCTAGTCGTCGATGGCATACCACTGGACTTGAATGACATGAGGGAGATCCTTGAGTCGCATGAGGGTTGGCAGTTCCGACTTGAGATTGCTGACCCCTCAGATGACATTTCAAAGTAACAACAGAATCCCACCTTTGCAGTGCAAGTGGCGGGCAAGCAACTCGCTGCCTGCCCAGGCCGCCAGGGAGGCTGACCCGGCGGGCTGGGCTTTCGGGGAGGCATGTCTTGCCTGCTGGCTTGGCCCAGAATCTTGGTGCCGTTGCCCGCTTCCGCCGGGCAGCTTCCCGCAACGGACGCGGGACTGCGTAGCTCGAGGCCGTTAGCCGCCCCGTCACGGACGCGAAACCGGATGGACAAGAAGCTCATTGCGCGTTTTGCCTTCCGCGAGACCATTGCGGTCATATCCATGGGGGTGGCTCTGTTCTGGTCCGCCGGCAGGATTGACTGGTGGCCAGCTTGGGCCCTGATCGCGGTGAGCTCTGGCTTGATCGTGGGCATCGTAACCGTCATCCTCCGCCGTAGCCCGGACCTCCTGGCTGAACGACTCGCTCCCCGCAAAGGTGCAAAACGCTGGGACCTGGCCATCATGAGCCTTCACAGCATCCTGCAGCTGGCGACATTCGTCATCGCAGGACTCGATCAGCGATACGGCTGGACGCCCGGTCTGCCCGTGACTGCCCAAGTCGCCGCGCTCATCATATGCTCCATGGGCTACGCTCTTTCCGTATGGGCAACAGCCTCGAACCCCTTCTTCACGTATAGCGTTCGCATCCAGGCAGACCGCGACCACACGGTCGCTACAGGCGGACCGTATCACTATGTCCGCCATCCGGGCTACGCCGGCGCCGTTCTCACGCTGGTCCTAGTGCCACTCCTCCTGGCTTCGTGGCCGGCTCTCGTCATCGGCTCGGTCGACGCAATCCTCTTTATCCTGCGCACTAGTATGGAAGATCGCACTTTGCAGGCCGAGTTGCCTGGGTATGCCGCCTACGCTCGCCAGGTCCCCTATCGACTGGTGCCGGGCATCTGGTAGTGCGCATCCCACTCTACCGATGCGCACAGGATCCGAGCCCCGTGAAAGCTGGAAACCCCATCCGCACATGCTGGAGATGGAGGAATCGATCGAGGCACGGCGGCGCAAGCCTGGAGCGACTTGGTTGAAGGGTTATGACGGTCCCAGGGCTCGAACCTGGGACCAGCAGGTTACGAGCCTCGCTCCTGGGGAAGAGGTCTCGCAGGCGATTTCCATGCTCGCGAGGGTGCCCGTGCTTCTGCGGTTGCTCGATGCCCGGATGTCTTCGATACCAAGATCAAGAATGACGATGGGCGATTCCCGACCGGATGTCAATAGGAGGGTTGTCCCACGCGTCGAAGTGCCCTCAAGAAATGGAACAGTCGCTTGCGACCTTCGATCTCGGATCATCCACGCTTGGCGAGTTATGTGGCTTTCGTCGGGTTCCTGCCAACCCATCCCGTTGACAAGATCACCTGGTGATCTTCGGCTGAGTTCCACCTTTCAGTCGATTTCTCGGAAGTATCAGCGTCGGCCCACCTGATCGCGCTGGCGGGGCGATCACGGCAGCTGTGATGGAGGGCCAGTGGACCTCCTTGGCCTTGCTCTGTCTGGAGCCTTGATTGGTACGCCTGAATTCTCTAAGCGCCGGCCGGACATTTCGGGGTCAGGCCCTACGCGACTTTGGGTTGCCTTCGGGTAGTTGGCAGCGGAATCGACGCCATCAGCAACGTCGACCGCGCTAGGTGTTCACCCGGCTTGGGAAATCGGGCGTTTTCGCGGGGGGAGTCGCGTCAAGGAATCTATGTGCGGATTTGCGGGCAAAGGCCACAGGCGAGGGAACTGCCGGGATTAAGCTTGTCAGCGCTGTCCGCGCGATTCTGCCGTCGGCACGCCAAGATCGCACAGGGCTCTCACTGAGAGTTCTTCTTTCCGTTGTCGCCTGGGATGTGGGTCGGTTCTGCCCTCGGCAGCTGTCTGGGCGTGTGACTGTCGCGTTTCTCATCATGCTTCGGCAACTCTTGCCCTGGTGGAGTCCGCGGCGCCTTGTCCTTCTCCCCATGCGGAAAGTGGAAGTTGCGACCGGGTGCTAGGCGCATACCGGCGATGGAGGCCTGTGCGCCGGCGGCGCGTAGCTTGCCAATGCCCTGACCCACTTCGGGACGCGAGCTGGACTCGATTAGATCGAGCGTCGAGGCGACCTTCGCGAGCGTGCCAGCCAATTGATCCACAAGTGCATCGTCAGCATACGCCTCTGGAAGGGTGTCCAACGAAGCCACTAGATGGTCGAGCTTCGCGGCTGCGCCTGCAAGCGCCTCGCTGACATTATCCCAACGGCCGAGCTCAATCAGGCGATCAGCCTCCTCCAGGCGTCGGTCTGCCTGTCTCAAGTCCATACGTGCGCGGGCCGCTTCGTCCGGGGCAAGTGCCACCTCCACCGATTCGGCGGCAACTTTCATCCCGTAGAGGGGATCGCCAGGCAAGGACTCGCTGGCGGCCAGAGCCACACCCGCGGTCAATCCGAGAGTCAGAACAACGAGCATGAGGAGAGCCCCAAACGCGGCCAGTGGCCGGCCCAGCGCCGTTCGCGAGCGTTGGGTCAACGAATGCGAAAGTGCGTTGAAGTCGATCCTGCGGACCAGACGAGACTTGGCAGACCGTAGGAAAGGTGCATGCGGCTGCACCTGGCTAACGTCGCCAAGACGTGTCGCCAATCTAAGCAGGCCAGTGAGCTCACTGATTTCACCAGCGCTCAGGTCCGCCTGCCTCTCATCCTTCTCGCCTTCCAGCATGGCCGCAAGTGCTGCGGCTAAGCGTGCCTCGCTGCTCATCCAGCTATTCTCCTTGAAGGAGCGCCCTCAATTTGCGCAGCGCCCGGTACTGGATCACCCGCACGGCCGACTCGCTTCGCCCCATCAGCCGTGCCACCTGGGCATGATCGAGCTCTGCTGCGAAGCGCAGCGAGATGACCTGCTGGCTGGTGGGATCGAGCGAGCGCAGAGCCGTGGCCAGCTGGCGGCGTTGCTCCAACTCCTCCATGCGCTCTGCCACGTTCTCTTGCGACGGGAGCCGATCTTCGAGTTCCGCACCTGGGCGCGAGGTGCGATAGTGGTCTACAACGACATTGTGTGCAATTCGATACAGCCATCCTATGAACGGTGATGTCCCGATGTGGAATCCCCGCCGGGCTTCCCACGCGCGCAGGAACACGCTCTCGGTCAGATCTTCGGCCAGGGATCGATCGCCGACACGGAAAAAAGTGTAGCGATAGAGGCGCTGGAGACAAACGAGGTACAGATCGCCGAATGCGTCGGGATCGCCATCCATAGCCTGCCGGACAAGACCTCGTGGCGGATCCGAGAGGCCGTCGCCGCGCTCCGGCGGTGTTGAACGACTCATGGATGGATCGGTTGGATCGGTGGACGGGCGAATGGCAAAGACCTCCAGAGGTGATTCTGCGCCCAGCCAAGCCCAACGCAGCAAACTGCGCGGATGAGGAAGCCTCGAGGTTCGGACGCTCCCACATCATATCAGCCCCCGTTGACCGTAGGCCATGCAACCCGACTGCCACGCCTCATCCCTCTCTAGCTGGCCGACTGGCCAGATCGTGATCCGCTCACCCTTCCTGAGTCGGAGGGGCGCCAAGTGCTACGGCAGCAGATCCTTCCGCGGACGCCTTTTCGATTGGGATCGATCCATGGCTACATCCGTCGAGGCGCGCCCGTCTTGCCATGGATCCATGCAGGGATGGTTGTTGTGCTTGGTGATGCAGTCGGACACCTACCCATCGGCCGACTTTCACTTCTTGCCATGCCCTCCGGCGGGTCCGCTCTGTTGCAGATTGCGGAAATGCAGCCGAGTGCATCCCCAGTCGCCCTGGCATGCGCCATCGTACACCGCCCACACTTCATCAAGGCTCACTCCGAACTGGCGCGCCAGCCTCTCGGCCGTCGCTGTGTCTCGCTCGGTCGAAACCTCCGCTGACGTCTGGTCGCGGGATTGCTCGCGCAACTGCTCGCGGGCGCAATTCCAATCGCCGCCACAGCCGTTGAGCGCAGCTACAACCGCGTCCTCTGAGATCCCGTACATCTCCGCCACGCGGGCAATGAGCTGGGCCTCCCTCTCTGTCTCCCGCGCCGTCTGATCCTCTTCGCGCTGCCCCTCGCGGTAGGCATGCGCTCCCATTGCCAGGAGGTCCTCGACCGAGATGTTCTCATCTGCCAGCCTGTACGCCTGGGCAATCTCACCCCAGTTGTTTCCACTTGCGTGTGCGCCAGCGATAAGCTCCAGGTCCCCGCCAAAGCGACCGGCCAGACTGGCCGCGTGCCGTATGTCGGAAAGCGCCAGGCCGGAGGCGATGTAGGCGTCCAGCACTTCCGGGCTCAGGTCGAGTTCGCCGGCCAGGCGGTAGAACTGGCTGAGTTCGCCCGGACTGGCGCCCTCAGCCAGTCGTGCCAGCGCATCACTGAAGTCCGCGTCGAGACGAACCGCTGCCCGAGCTGCCGAGCGAATGTCGTTGATGGAGGCGGTCCCGTCCAGGACCATTGCCACGAGCTCGCCCGTGCCAACGTCGCCGAGAGCCTCGGCAAGGCGGTCGAGCTGGACAAGCAGCCCCCAGCCGGTGCCGTCGAGCTGCCAGTCGAGGACCTCCTCCCAAGTGAGGTCGTCGACGAGGCCCAGCAATTGGGTGGCCCGCCACATCCGCCCGAACCCAAGCTGCGAACCTGTCAAGCCGCCTTCGAAGATCGCGAAGATGTCTTCGCACGTGTAGGGCTTTTCAGTTCGATCAGGGAAGAACGGCCCCAAGGCTTCGGCGATTTTCTGCGCCGTCGGATGGCATTCCAGCTCCGGATCCGACACCTCAACGGACAGGGTGTCCGAATCGGTCAGCCCACACGCATCCGTCACTGTCACGGAGGCGGAGTAGGATCCCGCCGCCGAATAGGTATGAGTGGCGGTCGCACTGTTCACCGCGGCCTCATCCGCTGAGCCATCGCCGTCGAGGTCCCACGTATAGGAGAAGGGGGACTCACCACCAGACACCTCTGCGGTGAAATTGAGCGTCGCCTCACCATCCATGAGGGGAAGGATCGGCGGGAACACGTCGCTCGTTAGCGTCACCGAGGGGCCGAGCGTCAGGCTTCCGGAGGCGACGCCATTCAGGCTCGGGTCGGCAGCGTCAATGGCCGTCACCGACCACTCATACAAGCCGCTCCCTGGATACGAGTGCGCGACCGGATGCGGGAAGGAGGAGACGTTCAATTCATTGAGCACTTCAACGTCGCCGAACGTCCATGCCAGATTGTAGGCTCCGCTGCCTCCGGTGACCGAGATATCGAAGTTGCCCAGGTCGCAGGCCGCTGAGGCGGATGCCTGCAGTTCCAGACCAGATCCCTGGGCAAGAACTGGTCCGGGGAGGGCAACAGCGGCAATCATCACCGACAGCGCGAGAACGTGGAGAGTCTTTTGTGGTTTCATCTTGGTTCCTTTGGGGGGCGACGGCTGGGCATGGCTCCTCCTTGCCCGAACCCCTTCTCTCACGAGGAATAACGAGGTTGATTGCTGTTCGTTACAGTGCTGGCCCGATCCAGCGGGCGCGGGGTCTGAACTCCTCGAGGCACATCAAGAGGAAAGCTCAGGATCAGCGCCAGAATCGAGAGATTCCGCCCTAGTCAAGGCCGCACGCAGCTCCCCGTGCCAGGCAACGAAGAGGCGCAATCACCATTGCGCCGAGATGTCACTCTACCTTTGGCGCATGTGCATCTTCCAGATGTTGGGAAGCCACCACTTGGACGCGCGCCCGGTGCACTATGGTTTCTGTGGGGTGCGTGCGCTATGGCGGGAACTGAGGTCACCCTAATTGCTGATCCGAAACGAGAGAACCGAGGCTCAAACGGCCTCGGTTCTCGTGTGGGTGCCCTGCGAGACTGGGCCGATGCTCGCTCGACGCGGTTCAAGTCGGCCCTCGCCGGCTGGCCTGACCGACGAGCCCGCATGCCCCTCGATAGGAATGGAATGCTCGAGCCACGCTCGGGAGAGTCAGGGTTGTGCACTCACAGTACGTCAAACCGCTTGTGGGCTTTTCTCTGCAGTCTTGATGGGAGCCAGCCCGGCCGCAAGCCATAGATCACCACAACCGCGACAACAATCCATGCGGCGATGAGTCATGGTGCCGTCTCCCTGTTCAATTGGCTGTGCTAGCCGAAAACCCCATCCCAACTATCGGCGGTGGAAAGACTAACCGAAGCCAAGGGGCACCAGCCCGGTGGACCATGTTGCGGAGGGGTAAGCCCCCGGGAGTTGAACCAGGGGTCGCCAGGCTGCCAGCCTGACGAGCTACTGTGCCAACGAAAGGGTCGCAGTTCAACTCGATCTGCGACCCCGTCTTCGTCCTCTTGGGAAGCGGGCTCGGGCCACCAACCGAAGACCGCCGGGATAGTGCCCGTGGGGCAGTTGGCATGTCCGTTGCCGTTTCTTCTCTCCCAGGCGTGCCTTTGAGGTGGACCCCTTTGTCAAGACAGAGATTCGGACGAGCCCGGCCCTCCGTGGTCGCGGGGTCAGCCTTGAGAATGGGTTGTCCGCCAGAATGCCTCAACAATGGAGCAGGGGGTTGGAGTTTCAGGGTAGCCTAGCCGCGCCAGGATGTGATCATCTTTCCAACATCCTCTCGCGACGCGCCCAGCACAGCCAGCGATTTGACCATCAGGTCCACCGAGACGGAGGGGTGCCCGGCCTCCACCTTCGCGACTCTCGACTGGCTTGAGCCCATCCTTCTGGCCAATTCCACTTGGGTGAGCTTCTTTCGCTGCCGTAGCTTGCGGACCCCGCGACTGAGTGCCAGTCTCACCTCGACGATTGCTGCCTCTTCCACGGACAGGTTGAGAAACTCGGACACTGTCCCTACCTTCCAACCGCGTTTCTCCAATCTCACTCGCTTTCTCTTGTCCATACTCCCTCCGACTCTGTGGGCCTACCTGTCGTAACTGGTCAGGCGTCGCCTGCAGGTCTCGATCACCTGGGTAGGGTGTCTGATTGCCCTGCTTGGCGAATACCTCTCGAACGCGGATGGCGTCCGGAGCCACACTGTAGGCGATTCGCCACGTCGCGTCTTGGTCGACTACTCTCAGCTCCTGTCATGGCACCTTGGACCAATAATGGGCATTGACCTCGAGTGGGGGATGCCCAACTGCTCGCCCATCCGCAGCCGCCGAAGCAACACGCCAGCCTCCAGCCGCGCCTCGGCAGAGAACGGAGGCGATCGCACCTCTCCATGGAGCCAGACAACAACCATGTCAGGAGGGGCCATTGACCGGTGGTATATGTCAGAACGGACATGCCGTCAAGGCCCGGCCGCCACCGTCTGTGCCTCTCTGGTATGGCAATCATGGCATGACTGCCCGAGGAGAACGAGGCCGAACCCGACGGGCTGCGGTTGGGGGGAATGACGAGCCCAGGACTAGATCCTGGGACCAGCAGGCTACCAGCCCGTCGAGCTGAATGCGATCCACACACGACGAATGTAGCCAAGGCAAACTGCAGGCGAGCGAACAAGCGAATGGGAGGCGAGGCTCGCGGAACCTCAGTTTCCTATTGGGTAGGGGGATGGACTCGGATCGCTGGCCACCCGCTCCGGTTCCAACCAGAAGGGCCATCGGCAGTAGTGGCGCCTCCGCTCGCGTCGTGCGGCGCGTTCGGCTTGACCATCCCCGCGGCCTGCTCTACAATGGCGACTCTGTGATCTATCGCCGCCGGCCGCTCGCGGACAAGGCGTGTCCGATGAACGGTGCGGCGTGTTTGTGTCTGGGCCATGCTTGAGACTCTCTCCGCCAAACTGCAAGCCATCTTCGACCGGCTGGGCCGCCGCGGGCGGCTCTCTGAAAGTGACGTCGATTCGGCGCTGCGCGAAATCCGCATGGCGCTGCTCGAGGCCGACGCGCACTTCACCGTCGCCAAGGACTTCCTCGAGCGGGTTCGCGCGCGCGCCGTGGGCGCGGAAGTCTCGCGCGCCCTCAACCCCGCTCAGCAGGTCATCAAGATTGTGCACGAGGAGCTTGTCGCCACGCTCGGCGCGGCCGGCACGTGGAAGCTTGCCGGCGTCAAGCCGCGGGTGGTTCTCCTCGCGGGACTGCAAGGGTCGGGCAAAACAACCACCGCCGCCAAGCTGGCGCGGCGTTGGCAAGAGGAGGGCGAGCGCGTCCTGCTTGTCGCGGCGGATATCCACCGCCCGGCCGCGATTGACCAGCTTCAGAAGCTGGGTCAAAGCATCGGTGTGCAAGTCTTCAGCACTCCGGGTGAGGCGCTCTCGATCGCCCGCGAGGGATTGGCCCACGCGCAGCGCGAGAGCGATACGGTGGTCATCGTCGACACCGCCGGGCGCATGCAGCTCGACCAACCGCTGATGGATGAGCTCGCGGCACTGCGCGCCGCGCTCTCCCCTGCGGAGGTCCTGCTTGTCGCCGATGCCATGACCGGGCAGGAGGCATTGCACATCGCCGAGGGTTTTCACAAGGCGGTGGGCCTGACTGGGCTCATCCTGACCAAGCTCGACGGCGACGCGCGCGGCGGGGCAGCCATCTCGATGCGCGCTGTGACCGGCGTGCCCATCCGCTGGGTCGGTGTGGGCGAGGGGCTGGAGGCGCTTGAAGCCTTCGACCCGGTGCGCCTGGCCAACCGCATTCTGGGCATGGGTGACATCGCCGGGCTGGTGGCTCGGGCCGAGAAGGCCTTTTTGGCGGCTGAAGTTGAGAAGCAGACCGAGCGCGCGGCCAGCGGCGAGTTTTCGCTGGAGGACCTGGTGGGGCAGATGCGCCAGATGCGCAAGATGGGCTCGCTGGGCGCGCTCATGGAGAGCATGCCGCAGGCGGCGGTGAATGCCGCCAAAGCCCCGCCGCCGGAGGAACTCGATCGGCAGATGCGCCGCAGCGAGGCCATCCTGCTTTCGATGACGCTCGAGGAACGGCGCAATCCCGAAGTGCTCAATGCCAGCCGCCGCCGGCGCATCGCCACGGGCTCCGGCACGGCTGTCCAGGAGGTCAACCGGCTGCTGCGCCAGTTTCGCGAGGCGCAGAAAGTCATGAAAATGATGCGTGGCCAGGGCCGCCGGGGGCTTCCGCGCATTTTCGGGTAAAATGGAGGTCGATCTGCCGGGCGGTGCGCGTGACCCCTTCCCACGCACCCTCGCCGCCGGGTGGAGATGATCCGTCACAAGACTGCTCACACGAAGGAGTAAGCTTCATGGTTCGGATTCGTCTCAGGAGGGTCGGTTCGAAGCACCAACCCAGTTTTCGCCTGGTAGCAATTGATCGCGAGGCGCCTCGCGATGGACGTTTTCTCGAGCTGCTCGGGCAATACAATCCGCGCACGGAACCCGCCACGATCTTGGTCGAGGAAGCGCGGGTGCTCCACTGGTTGAGCCAGGGCGCCCAGCCAAGCGAGTCGGTGGCCAAGCTGCTCACC
>JAPLGX010000409.1 GCA_026389925.1 Chloroflexota bacterium | reverse complement strand
ACTGCCGCGCGAGCAGCTCGGAGCTCGCCGCGGATCTCGCCGCAAAGCTCTCGCGCTACCTCGCCTACCACGGCAAGTTCTACGCCGAAGACGGGGCGTTCCTCCCCAACTACGCCGGCCAGGGCGAGATCGAACGAGATAAGAACCGCGACGAGCAGGGCTTCAATCCCGGCCCGCCCCCGGTGAACAATACGATCCACTTTCATCACGTGCCCTTTAGCCATTATTTGGGGTTAGTTACGCTGATGAAAAGGAAGCCGACCGCCCGATGGGATTGTTGTGAACACAACTCATTGGGAGGTCGGCATGGACGTTCCAGTTCTTGCATCGGCATGGGACGCGTTGGTCCTTCAGCTTTCTTGGATGTTCACCGAGCCCACGGCGCGGACGTGGCAGCAGATCGCCCTGGGATGGGTGCTGCACCGCGGGCCGGCGACCGTGACGGGGATCTTTCGGACGCTGGGGCGATGGGCCGACCGACACTGGACGGTGTATCAGATCCCGCAGGCGCGGGACTACCGGGCGACGTGGTCGCTGGACGAGCTGTCGCTGCGTCTCTTGGTGCACGTGATCGGGCCCATGATCGCCCAATCGGGGATGGTGGATCCCCGGAGCGGCAAGCCGGTTGCGGACCTGGTCATCGACGACACGACCGTGGGCCGTTACGGCCGACACGTGGCGCACGCCGGCTGGTTCAAGGACGCCTCGGCCCAGGGCCAAGGGGTGAAGGGGACCGTCATCCACTGGGCGCACAACTGGGTCGTGGGCGCGGTCACGCTTCGCCTCCCGCGCTGGCCCCTCATGCGCTGGGTCCTGCCGGCGGTCTTCGCGCTCTACCGCAAGCGCTGCGACTGCGACCGGAGCCATCCCTTTCGCACCCGCCAGGAACTCGCCGCCCAGATGGTGCGACGCGTCTCCAGAGCCCTGCCCAACGTGCAATGGCGCGTCTCGGCCGACGGGCAATACGCCACGCGCGATCTGGTGGCGGGGCTGCCGGCGGGAGTCAATCTGGTCAGCCGCATGCGACGCGACGCGGCGATCTATGCCCTGCCCCCCACGCATCGCCCTGCGGGCCGTCGCGGCCCAAACCGCAAGAAAGGCAAGCGGCTCCCTTCCCCCCGCACGTCGGCCGCCCGCCGCAAGAAGGGATGGAAGAAGACCACCGTTCTCAAACAGGGCCGACAGGTCGAACGCCTGGTCCTCGGCGTCACCTGCCTGTGGTACCATGTGTGCAAGGATGTCCCTGTCCGGTTGGTCATCGTCCGCGACCCGGCGGGCAGGCAAGAGGACGACTTCTGCCTCTGCACCGACGCCAGCGTCCCAGATCACCAGATCGTGCAGCGCTTCTACGATCGGTGGGCCGTGGAAGAGGCGATCCTCGAGGCCAAACAACAGATGGGCTTCGAGAGCACGCGCGGCTGGTGCAGCAAGACCGTCAACCGCCAGGCCCCGCTGGCCATGGTGCTCTTGACCTTGGTGAAGGCCTGGTACGCGCGCTGCGCCATCGAAGAGCCGTCCCTTCTGCCCGAACGCACCCCCTGGAACCCCACCAAGACGCGGCCCTCCTTCCTCGACATGCTCTCCGCCTTGCGGGAGGTCCTCTGGACCCATCGAATTACTCACAACTCCAGGTCTTCGGCACGAACTCACGAAATTCTGGAAACCCTTGCCTATGCACTTTTCGCAGCAGCATAAATGGCTAATCCGCACGTAGTGAGACACGGTTCCAATCATCGCCCGATTCTGAAACCGCATGCAAGGTCCGACGGGCAGAAAGAAAAGGAGCTCCGCGTATCATGCGCAACTCCTTGACATTGCTTGA
>JAPLGX010000095.1 GCA_026389925.1 Chloroflexota bacterium | reverse complement strand
ACTGGGTGCAGGAAACCATCACCCGCCATGCCGGCCAGCCGCGCCCAGTGCTCATGGTGCGCGGGGGTGCTGCCCTGGGCGAGAACCTGGATGCCAATTTCCCCGCTGTCGACGAGAAGCGGCATCTGGATCTCAACAGTGAGATTGCGCGAATGGTGATCGACCGGCGCGCGCCCGAGGGCCTGCTCAATGTGGCTTTCTGGCTTCTCAGCGCGGAGGCCGGCAGCCCGGCAGCCGCTCAGGCCTATTTCCGTGCCGACGGCACGACGCTGCCCATCGTTACCGCCCTCAAGAGGTTGGGCGAAAGGGTGCGCGTGCGCCAGGCAGAAGCCGCCCAGGGCAAGGTGATCGCCCACTACCTGCTTGTGCCGGGGGGGCTGACCGCGCTGACCGGTGCGGCCTGGCAGGGGCTGCAAGACTACCTGCGCACGGTTCGTCCGACGATCGGCGATTCGATCGATGAGGCCGTGCGTGCCGAACGCGTCACATTGTTCGCCGAAAGCGCGCCCACGCCGGTGATGCAGACCTTGCGCAACGCCGGGTGTGTTGTGGATCATGTGCGTCCGGTCCCGATGGAGAGGAGCCAGGCGTGACCCCCTTGCTCACACCCACAGTGAGTTCTGCCGCGGCGCCGCGTCACACCGCGCTGGAAAGCTTCCGCCCAACGACCCTGCTCAAGGTGGTGGGGCTTGGCGGCGGCGGCTCGAACGCGGTCAACCGCATGATCGAACTCGGCCTGGGGGGTGTCGACTTCATCGCCTGCAATACGGACCTGCAGGCGCTGGCCACGTGCCTTGCACCGATCCGCGTGGCACTGGGTCCGCATACGACGCACGGCCTGGGCGCGGGCGGGCTGCCGCAGGTGGGCGAGGCGGCTGCACAGGAAAGCGCCGACGATCTGGCCCATCAATTGGCTGGGGCCGACATGGTCTTCCTCACCTGCGGCATGGGCGGTGGCACGGGCACCGGCGCCATCCCAGTGGCAGCTCAGCTTGCGCGCGAGCAAGGGTCAATCGTCGTCGCCATCGTCACCCTGCCCTTCGGATTTGAGGGTCGGCGCCGGTTGCAGGCGGCCGAGGCGGGCATCGAGAAGCTGCGCCCGCATTGCGATACGCTCATCACCATTCCCAACGACCGGTTGCTGGCCGTGGCTCCGCGCCAGACGACGTTCGACGTCGCCCTGCGCCTGGCCGACGATGTGCTGCGTCAGGGGGTGCAGGCCATCACCGAACTTATCACCCGTCCCGGGCTGGTCAACGTCGATTTCTCCCACGTGCGCTCGCTCATGCAATTGGCGGGAGGCGCTTACTTCGCGGTGGGTCAGGGCTCAGGACCAGAGAAGGCGGTGGATGCCATCCGCTGCGCGCTGCGCAATCCGATGCTCGAGATTGGATCGCTCGACACGGCGGCCGGGATTCTCGTTCACTTCACCGGGGGTGAGGATCTAGAGCTTATCGAGGTCCACAAGGCGATGCAGGAAGTGAGCGCCGCCGGTGCGCACAACGCCGAAGTGGTCTTTGGCGCGGCGATCGACCCTGCCATGCAGGGCCGAGTGCAGGCGATTGTTGTTGCCACCGGCGTCGGCGGGCAGCCGCTCAGCAACGTGCTGGCCGGCGCCTCGCACGTCATCCTGCACAGCGCTGTGCCGGGTGGGTCCGATCGCGCGGCCATGGTGCCTCTCGGCCGCAGTGCGCGTGCCGGGGCGCCCGCATCCGCGTCGGCGGCAGGCCACCGGGTGGAGCCGCCGCCTCCCGAAGAAGATTTGGATATTCCAGCGTTCATGCGGCGGCGGCGACGCCCGATCGACGACCCGACGGTCGCGCCGGCCGGTGGGCGCCCAGCGGCGCCCGGTGCGGCGTAACCGCGGCGCACGCGGGGAGAGCGAGGAGGCACATGGGACTTCAAGCGCAGGCTATCGAACGCGTGAGCAAGCAGGTCTATCACGACTACCCGGAAATGCGCGGCGCCCGTCCAAGCATCTCGAGCCAGGGAGGCAACTTCGTGCTCACCTACCGCGGCAAGGTGCGCACCTCAAGCGGGGCAGAGATGTCGCGCATCGTGCGCGCCGTGGCCGACGAGGACGGCCGCGTGATCAAGATCAGCACGTCGAAGTAGGAGGCGCACGATGAATCCCACCGACCTTGCCTGGCTCAAGTTTCAATTGCGGGTGTGGACCCTCACCGAGCGGGCCCTCGCCGCACTGTATGCCGTGCGCGGCTACTTCCGTCCGGCGCTGGCCAGCCTGGCCGCAGGGTTCGCGTTGGGCCTGGTGCTGGCCCTCTTCTAGGCGGGCCGCGCTTCGCCCTCGGCCTCCACCATGAGGCGCCCCAGGCGATAGCCTCGCGGCGCGCCCGAGTCTTCGAGCCCTTCGAGCCAGAACAGTCCGTACTGCCAGCGTCCGGCAACATCTTGCCACCAGATCAAATATGCGGCCTGCGGATAGGCCGCTTCTTCTATGTCCGTCGCGGACGGATGATCTGGCCCGCGCGGGTGGGAATGATAGATGGCCAGCAGTTCGAGGCCCTGCTCATCGGCCTCTTGCATCGCAGCCAACTGCGCCCGCGGCTCAAGGCGAAAGCGAACCGTGCTGTGCAGCGCATTCGGAATGGGCACCACGCGTTCAACGCAGGGGCCGCGGCCGAACAACAGCCCGCATCCTTCTTCGGGCAGGGCTGCTTCAAGCGCCGCGCGCATCGCCTCCACCCGCCGCCGCGCCAGGTGGAGTTCTCCTGCCCCTCCTTCAGGCATGGGGTGCATGGGCATCGCTCTGCAACCCGCCCTCGGTCATGCGGCGCACATCGTTGAGCGCGGCCTGCGCCGTCTTCACCAGTTCGGCGGCCGCCGCGTACCCGATGAGCGGGTTGAGGGCCGTGGCGATGATGGCGTTGCGCTCCAGCCACTGTGCGGCTCGCTCAGGGTTCGCCTGCAAGCTCTTCACCCCTCGCACGGTGAACGCACCGATCGCACCGATCATCAACTGCATCATCTCAAATAGATCGTGAGCGATGACCGGCATCATCACGTTGAGTTCGAATTGGCCAGCCTGCGATGCAAGGGCCACGGCCAAGTCGAGGCCCATGATCTGATACATCGCCTGGTTGAGCATCTCAGCCATCACCGGATTGACCTTGCCGGGCATAATTGACGAGCCGGGCTGAAGCGGGGCAAACCGGATCTCGTCCAGGCCGGAGGCCGGGCCGCTGGCCATCAGGCGCAAGTCGTTGGCGATGCGCGTGAGTGTGAGGGCGAGGATCCGCATGGCGGCCGAGAAGTCCGCCGCATCGGCCATCGATTGCATCGATTCGAACAGGTCGGAGGAGGTCGAAAGGTCGAGTCCGGTGATCTCGCGCAGGCGCTGGACCATGCGCGGATGGAACTCGGGGTGCGCGTTGAGCCCCGTGCCGACGGCCGTTCCGCCGATACCCAACCGGCGCAGACCCTCCGCGGCGCGCGCCAGGCGCGCCCGATCATGCGCCACCACGTGGGCGTAGGCGCCAAACTCCTGACCTAGGCGCACCGGCACGGCATCCTGCAGATGTGTCCGGCCGGATTTGACAATCGGGTCGAAGGCCTCTGCCTTGTGGCGCAGCTCAGCCGTCAGTTCATCGACCACACCCAGCATATCCTCCATCCGCCACAGGCAGCCCAGGCGGATGGCAGTGGGGATCACATCGTTGGTGGACTGTCCCAGGTTGAGGTCATCATTGGGATGCACACGGTACTCACCCAGAGCGCCGCCGAGGATAAGCGTGGCGCGGTTGGCGATGACCTCGTTGGCATTCATGTGGTGGCTGGTGCCAGCCCCGGCTTGGAAGGGGTCGACGACGAACTCCGCGTCCCAGCGCCCGTCCATCACTTCACGCGCCGCCTGGGCGATGGCGGAAGCTTTGCCCGGCTCAAGCAGGCCGAGGTCGCGATTGACCTCGGCCGCAGCCAGTTTGATGGCACCCAGAGACCAGATGAACGCGCGCCAGGGCCTCAGGCCCGAAACCGGGAAATTGACGACTGCGCGTTTCGTCTGCGCACCGTAAAGCGCCTGCGCCGGAACCCGCACCTCGCCCAATGTATCGCGTTCGATGCACTCATCCATGGATCTCTCGCTCCTGCCGCGCGTAACAAAAAGGGAGCCTTGCGGCTCCCATGAACGTGCCGTGGCCGGCTACTTGGCCGAGTACCCCGGGCCGTCCTTGAAGAACTTGTAGTTGGGTTCGATGTCTGGTCGCAAGTCCACCACCTCCCCCGCCTTCATGACGATGGTCTTGTCGAGATGCACTGCTTGGCCGTTGTGATCGGTGCCGTCGTAGACGGCCGCCCCTTCGGGCCGGCTGAGGCGCTGGCCTTCCTTGGCGGTGTGGGCGTTCGGAACCTCGTCTTCCGGGAAGATGGCCGCGTACGGGCATTCCGGCACGCACGCTCCGCAGTCGATGCACGTGTCAGGATCGATATAGAACCACGGCCACTCGGCAGTGGGCTTGCCCGGAACGATGCACTCCACCGGGCAGACATCCACGCAACCACCGTCACGGAGGCACAGGCTGGTGATGATGTGGGTCATCGTCGCTTCTCCTTCGACCGGGGGGCCGCACGCCTCGATCGATCGCTGGCATGCAGCCCTTTGGCGCTGAGGCCGATGGCGCTGCCCCAGGTTACTTCTTGAACTCTGCCTCCAAGCGGCGCGACACTTCCCGCCAGTTGACCACGTTCCACCAGGCCCGGATGTAGTCGCCGCGCTTGTTCTGGTACTTCAAATAGTAGGCATGTTCCCACACGTCAAGCACGAGAATCGGCACAGCCCCCCACTGCGTGAGATTCTGGTGTTTCTCGGCCGTGAGAATCTCGAGGTGCTTCTTGGAAGGCTGGACCACAAGCAGGGCCCACCCCGAGCCTTCCACCGCCGCCGCGGCGGCGCTGAACTGTTTGGTGAAGTTGTCGTATGATCCAAAGTGGGATTCAATCTGCTTGAGCAGTTCGCCCGTGGGCTTGCCGCCGCCTCCTTTGCCGCTGGGGGCCATCACTTCCCAGAACAGGTGGTGAAGGAAGTGGCCGGACCCATGGAATGCAAGCTCGCGTTCCCAATGCTTCACCAGCGCGAAGTCCGCCTTGTCGCGGGCATCTTTCAGCTTGGCCTCGGCATTGTTGAGTCCATCGACGTAGGCCTTGTGATGCGTGTCGTGATGCAGGCGCATCGTTGCTTCGTCGATATGCGGCTCGAGGGCATTGTAGTCGTAAGGCAGCGGGCGCAGTTCGTGAGTCATGTCTCTCTCCTTGAGCAGTAGGCGTCCGGCCCTTTGACGGGACCGGAGCGGTCTTGTACGATTGCGGCCCCAAGGGGCCGTTGCCGTAGACACCAATTTGCGTCAGAATTCTAGTCTTTTCGAAAACGGGTGTCAAGGAAACTCCTCAAGGTGTACAGGTTGTCACGATGGCGATGACGCTCGACCCACGGCCTGAGGCGCGCCCGCAGCCTCAGCGCGCCAGGGCCGTAAGCCTGCTGGGGATTCTGGCAGTCTCGACGGCCTCGGTCATGATCCGCCTGGCGCAGGCGAGCGGCGGTCCTTCGCTCTTGATCGCAGCCGGGCGAATGCTCGTCGCCGCGCTAGTGCTTCTGCCCGCAACGGTTTGGCTCGATCGAGAGCACCTGCGACGTGTGGGGCGGCGTGACGCAGGGCTGGCGATTCTTTCGGGGTTATTCCTGGCGGCCCATTTCGCCTCCTGGATCACATCCCTCGAAATGACAAGCGTTGCCAGCTCGGTGGTGCTCGTCACCACGACACCGCTCTGGGCGTCACTCGCCTCGACTCTCTTCCTGCGCGAGCCGCCGAAGGGTGGCACCTTGCTCGGCATGCTGGTGGCACTGGCCGGAACGGGAGTGGTCGCCCTGAGCGAGGTGTGCACGCTGGCGGGAGGGTTGAAATGTGCGCCTCACGCGCTGGCCTTGAGCGGGCCGGCGTTGCGCGGCGACGGCCTGGCCCTCTTGGGCGCCTGGATGGTGACCGGCTACTTCCTCATCGGCCGTTCGCTGCGCCCGCGCATGCCGCTGCGCGTCTACGCACTGCTCACCTATGGAACGGCGGGCATCGCGCTACTCGGCGCGCTGCTTGTCATTGGCATTCCAATCGCCCCCTTCCCTCTTGAGGTCTACGCCTGGATCATCGCCCTCGGCCTGGTGCCGCAACTGATCGGCCACTCGGCCTTCAATTGGGCGTTGCGCTATCTCTCGGCGACATTCGTCACGGTGACCGTGCTCGGTGAACCGGTTGGCTCGATCTTCCTGGCATGGATGGTGCTCGGCGAAGCCCCCTCGCCCATCCAGTTGATGGGTGCCGCGCTCATCCTGGCCGGCATCCTGGCCGCCTCGCGCGCGGAAGTTGGAGCGCGCGAGGGCGATGCGCGCGGTGCGCAGAGCGATCCGCGCCCCATGGCATGAGGCCGCGCGCAAAGTTGCAAAACCCGGAAAAGTGTGTATAGTGGGGAACAACGGGAGGAAGTCATGTCGGCATTTTCGTGGCGATGCCAGTACTGCGGCTGGTCATTCCAGTTGACATCCGAAGTGGTCGCCGCTGCTCTGGCAACAGCGGAGGCCAACCGCGCCAGGCATCACGTCGAGCACTGTCCGCGCTGCCGCAAAGGTCTCAAGGTTCCTCTGGATCAACTGCGTCGCCACGTGCCGGCCGGCGGCCTAGCCGCTGCACCGGCTCCCGGTTTGGAACCCACCCCAAAGGAGGATATGAAACCCATGTCCGATAAACCCGCCCCGTTCCCACCTGCTGGCGGAACGCAGTACCCGCCGCCATCGCCGACGCTGCCGCCCGTCGCGCCCACTTGGCCGCCGCCTGCGCCGATGCCCACATCCTTGCCGCCGGCTGCAACCCCCAAGCCGGCTCCTGCCAAGCCGGCCGTGAAGCGGCCGAGGCGCAAGCCAGCAGCCAAGAGACCCGCCGCCAAGAAACCTGTGGCCAAGAAAAAGGTTGCAAAGAGGCCTGCGAAGCGCAAGCCGGTCAAGAAAGCCGTCAAGAAGACAACCAAGAGGAAGACCGGCCGCAAGTAGGCACGCCGCCATTCATTGCGGGTTGCACCCTAACACGAATCAAGACCGGGAGGAGAGCTACGCCAGAGCCACTCCTCCCGGCGTGATTCTTCCAAAGCGCGGCGTCCGAGACGGACGCCGTTTATTTAGATGCGCTTGACCACGATATCGGAGATGACGTTGGCCGCCTGGTCTCCGCGATCGGCTGCGTTCGAAAGGTGACGGTAGATTTCGCGCAGCTTGAGCATGTCCACTACGTGCTCGAGGTCGGTCGGCGCGCCGAACAGGTTGCCGATCGCCTCGCGGTAGACGCTCTCCATGCGATTCTCAAGCGCCTTGGCCCGCACGGCGTGGTCGGAGGCCACGGCCGGGTGATCCATGAGTTCGGTCACCCCCGTCTGAATCTCGCGCGCAGCCTCGGTCAGGAGGCTGGCCATGCGCTGCAGGTAGGGGTTGGGCCGGACTTTGAGAATGACCATCTCGTCGACCGTGCTATAAGCATAGTCGAGAACGTCGTCGATTGTCAGCGACAGAGCGAAGATGTCTTCCCGATCGAACGGCGTGACGAATGTCCGGTTGAGTTCGTCGATCAGAATGCGCCGGGTCTCGTCCGCGGCCTTCTCGATGCGCGAGACTTGCTCGGCGGCATCATCGTTGGGTGTCTTCATAAACTGCGACAGGGCTTCCATCCCCGCCACGGCGTATTTGGCTTGCTCCATCAGCAATTCAAGGAAGCGCCCGCCCTTCTTGCGACCACCACGTAGTCTCATCCGTTCCTCCTCAATGTGTGTGAGTGCGCGCCTCAACCCGGCGCTTCGTTCGCCGCGACGGAGGCCTGCGAGCTGTCGCGCGCCGGCCCATTCGACGCTCGTTGCACAAGCATGACCCCCGCCACAATCAGCCCGGAGCCTGCCCACTGAACCGGCGCGAGCTGCTCGCCCAGGAGCGTTACCGCCATGATCGCGGTAAGGGCCGGCTCGAGTGAGGCGATGAGCGTGGCGACGCTCGCCGGCAGGTAGCGTAGCGCAGCCGAGAAGAGCCCATAGCCGAGGAGCGTGGGTACGGCCAACACCAGCAGCCCCAATACCAGGCGCTTATCGAACTGCACCGCGGGCGACCGCATCGCCAGCGCAAGGAGGATGAGCGCGAGGGTGGCGAACACGAACCCGTAAAACAAGCCGGTCCGGGTGCTCTGGAATCTCCGCGCCGCGACTTTGCCGGTCAGGCTGAAAGCGGCAAAGCCCACGGCCGAGGTCAGTCCAATCACGATCCCGGTCGGCGTCAGCCGGAAGCCCTGGGTCGAGACTCCCACGATGAGCACCACGCCCGCCAGCCCCAGCACGACGGCGGCGATCTTCCAGCGGGTGATCGGTTCATGCAGGAAGGCCCATCCACCCAGGGCGGAAACGCCCGGCGCCAGGTAGATCAAGACCGTCGAGAGCGTGGCGCCGTTGTAACCCAGCGAAAGCGCCCATAGGGCATTCATTGCGGCCAACGACACCCCGCCGTGCAGGAGCAGGAAGGGCAGATCAGTCTGCCGAATGTGGAGCACGTGAGGAGCCGTTGCGCGCAGCACGAGGAAGAGGATCAAGACCACGGTCACGTCGCGCCACACCGCCAGGGTGAGCGGCGCGATGTTCAGGCCCTGCATCAGCGTGCGCATGATTATAGCCGTTGTGGCCCAGGCGGCAGTGCCGGCCAGCGCGATGAGCACGCCGCGCAGTTGCCCGCCGGCAGGAAGCGCATGGGTCATTCCGGCCTCGCAATCCATCGCAGGCGCAGGGCACGCTCCGAGTGGTCGGTCAGGCGCACCTCGTGATGGATTCGCAATCCGGGCACCCACACCACGCGCACGTCGTCGGCGAGCACGGGTTGGATGCGGCGCAGGAATTGCGGCACGTGTTGTCGGGCCAGAAAGTCGCTCAGGCGCATTTCCTGCGGCGCGCCAAGCGGCCGAATACGGTCCGCCGGCGCGGCTGCCCGCAGACACAGTGGCAGGTGCACCCGATCGAAGTCGATCCATGCGTTCCAAGCATCCGTGCTGCGTTCCGCCGTCGGGGGCGGCGGGGTCAGGTCGAATTCGATACTTGCACCGAACGCCTGGGCCACGACCCGTCCAGGGACAGCCTCGATCCACAGGGGCGAAGGAGGCACAGCCCAAGATGGGTCGTGCGCGCGGCTTACATATAGGCGCGGACCGGCGGAATAGACGTGGAGCGTTTTCATCAGGTGCGCATGCCCGGAGTGCGGCGGGTTGGCCAAGAAACGCACAAGGCCGATCACATGACGCAAGGCAATATCCTCGCGCCCACCAAGCGTCTGAGCGAGCGCCTCTCGCGCCACACCCTGTTGCACCGCTTCGGGTAGCTCGGCGAACCCTGCGCGGTCGATCCGCAGCGTGCCGCCGGCGAGCGGGGTGATGCACATCTCCGACCCACGTTCGATGGCGAGCTCCAGCAGGCGGCTGTGGGCACCCATGAGCTGGGCCGTCTGAACAAGCAGGCGCCGGATGGCCGGGTTGTAGCTTTCCAGGTTCGGCAGCAGCTGATGCCGGATGCGATTGCGAAGGAACGCGAGGTCCGCGTTGCTGGGGTCAGTGCGCGGCACGAGGCCCCGCGCAAGGCATACGCGGGCGCTCTCGTCGCGGGTGAGGCACAGCAAGGGCCTCACCAGACGCACCCGCCCTGGCGGCATGTCGCGCTGAACCTGGTGCAGATCGATAGCCGGGAGCATTCCGCGCAACCCGGAGACGCCCGCCCCGCGCAACAAATGCAGTAGGACGGTCTCCGCCTGGTCATCCGCCGTGTGGCCCACTGCCACTGTGCGGCTTCCGCAGTCGAGCGCCGTGGCCGATAGGAACTGGTAGCGCATGCGCCTGGCCGCTTCTTCGAGCGAGCGGTGCTCGCGGCGTGCAGTGCCGGCAACATCCGCTCTCTGATGATGGAACTCACCACCCCACGCTGCGATCATCTGTGCAACGCTGCGCGCATCGTCGGCGCTCTCCGCACGGAGTGAATGGTCCAGGTGCGCCGCGATCGGCACGTAGCCCAGCTCTCTTAAGAGCACATACAGCGCCAGGCTGTCGGGCCCGCCCGAGAGGCCGACCACCACGCGCTCGCCCGGCTCAAGCAGCTTGTGTTCGGCAATGAATTGCGCAACCCGGGTGCGGATGTCCACCCGGACATTATACCGGTGCACGGGGGGTCGCCAGGACCAAAAAGGACATAATGGATACAAGTGAAGGCGTCACGGCCCACAGCGGGCCGCCTTCGACGCGTTCGTTGCCCGCGTCATCGCCTCGCTTCCGGCGGATGGATCAATCGGTCGAGGCCATCTCGTCGATTGCACTACGCGGCTTGCGCCCGCGTCGCGCGCGACGTGGGCTGCGCACGGGCGCGGGCACGATGCGCCCCGCACGGTGGGCCGCTTCGCCAGCCGAGACGCCGTACGTGGCTAACGCATCCACCAATTGGCGGATGTCGGTCTGCGGTGCATAGATCCTGCGCGTGGTCTCGATCGAGGCGTGGCCGAGCAGCGCCTGCAGCAGGCCCAAATCCATCCCTTCGTCGCGCAGCGATTGCGCGCGGAAGTGGCGGAACGCGTGCGGTCCACTGCCCGACTTGAGCCCGAGGGTGCGCGCGGCCTCGGCCACCACACGCCACAACGTCGTACGCGAAAGGCGCTGGTGGCGCCCTCGCCCGTGGCTGACGAACAATGGCACCGCCCGGCTCCCGGGCTGCGCCGTCACGCGTTCCCCCTGACGTTCTCGCTCGGCCAGATACTGGCGGATCGCCTGCTGTGCCTCCTGGGTGAGGATCAACATCCGCCGCCTTCCGCCCTTGCCGGTCACTTCCACGGTGGTGCTGTAGCCCTGGTCCACCGCCTGGCAGTTGAGCTGGGTAACCTCGCTGGCCCGTCCGGCTGAGGAATAGAGGGTGTGCACAATTGCGCGGTTGCGCAAGAGCAACAGCCTCGCCTGGCGCTCGGCCGCGGTCTTCCCGGAGGGCAAGCGGACGCCATCATAGAAGGTAAGGATGGAAGCCAGGTTGGGGTCCGGGCGGCGAGGTGCATAGCGCAACACGCCTCCGCGCGTCTCTTCCGACAGCTTCTGGCGCGCCGCGTCCAGCCGGAAGGATGGGTCGAGCTTGCCGCGCGCATACAGCCAACCCAGGTAGCGCTTGGCGGCGGCAATGTACAGCGCCATGGTGGCCGCGGAGTAGTGCTTCTGGCCGAGCAGCCAATCCAGGAACGCAACCAGCACATCATCCTTGATGGCGCGCGTCGCCATCATGCCGGCCCGCGGCGTGCCATGGTAACGCGTCTCGTTGGCACAGCGCTGCAGAGCGACCAGCGCCCAGTGATAGTTCTCCCGCGTACGCGGTGATTTGAGCGCCTTGCTCAAGAACTCATCAGCGAATTCTGGCAACGGCGGTTTCTGGCTGGCATCGCTGCATGGGGTTGTGAGGTGGGTGTCGGTCATGGCACGGGCATTGCCGCGTTTTGCCGCGCGCCAATCGGCGCAACGGCACGGCTCTCTCTCGCTGTCAGACGGCGCGCAGGCTGTCGTACAGATCGGTCGTCCGGGCGCTCATGATGAAGTCGTTCTTGTGCAGCCCGTGAATCTTGTGGGTCCACCAGGTGACCGTGACTTTGCCGTATTCCGTGAGCAGCGCCGGAGGGTGCCCTTGGGATACGGCCAGGTCGCCGATGCGCCTCGTGAACTCCAGCGCCTCCACGAAGTTCCTCACCTTGAAAACTCGCTCAAGACGCTTGACCCCCTCCCCGTCGATGACATTCCAACCGGGAGTCTCCCCGCCCAGTTCAGCGATTTCGCGCTCATCCAGGGGCGGCTCGCTGCCGCGACACGGAACGCACATCCTCTGTGTCAATTCGCTCATCTCACACCTCACCGATATCGGAACCGCTATCCCGCCCGCATGGCAAGCCTCACTGCGCTGCAGCCGGCCCGCACCCTGACGAGCGGCCCTGGCGACTATTCTAAGCCCGCGCCGGGAGGCCGCACAACATGTCCACGCGTTCGGCTGACGGCTTGCGGGCGCGTGATGTCATGGCATGTCCGTCTTGCACCTCCCCCCGCGCTGGGGTAAAATGCGGCTTCGCAAGGCCGTTAACAAGGGGGCTTCCCTACGCCACGCAGGTGGAACGAAGCCCCTGGTTCATGCCAAGCCCAGTCCGTGCCAGCCCCTTCCGGCGTCCTCGACTGAATGGAGCGGACCTATGCCTGAGCCCGGACCGCGCTTCGGGGCGGTCGCAGGCATGCCCGGCGCGCTTGAGTCCGGGCGGTCCTCCTCGGCAGCGGTGGTGTCTGCTGAGCTCGCGCTTGTATGAATGGAGAGGCACATGCCAACAGAGAATCCGACCCCAGGGGCCGCCCGTCCGCTCAGTGAACTCAAAGCGAAGATGCTGCTGGAAGGCACCGTCTCGCGCATAGATTTGTCCGGCGCATTCATCGATGTCGGCGCCGAACGCGAGGGATTCGCGCACATCTCGGCTCTGGCCGAACAGCACGTCAATCGCGTAGAGGACGTTCTCAAACTCGGGCAGAACGTGAGCGCCTGGGTGCGCAAGGTGGATGCCGCCCACGGGCGGCTGGAGCTCACGCTCGTCAAGCCGCTTGACGTCGAATGGAACGAGATCAAGAAGGGCTCGGTGGTGCCGGGCAAAGTCGTGCGGCTTGAGAAGTTCGGCGCCTTCGTGGAGATCGGCGCGGAACGGCCCGGGCTGGTTCACATCAGCGAGCTGGCCAATGGTTACGTGAATGACCCGGCTGAGGTGGTCAAGGTCGGAGAGGCGATAGAGGTGATGGTGCTCGGCGTCGACCGCAAGAAGAAGCAGATCCAACTCAGCCTCAAGGCGCTCGAGACACGCACCGCCAAGGAGGTTGAAGAAGAGCAAAAGACCGAAGAGCCGCCCCTGACCGCGATGCAGGCGGCCTTCCTCAAGGCGCAGCAGTCATCCGAGGCAACGCTGGCTGCCGCCGACGGCCGCCCGGCGCACGGTTCCTCGGCCAAGATCCGGCGTGAGCAGGAAGAGATCCTTTCGCGCACGCTCCAAGGGTCAACCCGCAAGTGAGCCCTCCCGCGATACCTTTCGAATCACAAGGGCGAGCCGAGGCTCGCCCTTTGCTTCATCACCCCAAGGACGACAGGGGAGCCGGTACGGCCGGCGAGCTTACATTTCCTCTTCCTCGTCCTCCCAGGCTTCCTCGTCTTCTTCCTCTTCTTCCAAGTCCTCTTCCTCGTCTTCCCATTCCTCATCGAATTCCTCGTCTTCCCATTCCTCCTCGGGAGCCGAGGCTTCGCTTTGAGAATAGGTGAGGCAGCCCGCGTCGGGGTCTAGTTCGACGGCGGCGGCGCCGCAGTATCCGTCTTCAAGAAAGACGCAGTCTATGTAGCGACAGCGGATTCTTGGCATTTCCCCTCCTCGTTCTGGGGTGTATTTCTACCATGATGGGGGTCAGGCTGCCAACTCGACCGCAAGAGCCGCACGCGAGGCCCCTGGGTGCTGCGCGTGACCCGCTCGGCGGCCGGGAGCGCCGTAAATCATATCATCCTTCGCGCGGCTCACGGTTTGGGCAGCTATTCCTCGAGCAGCCAGGCGTCCAGGTGCGTCCCGGCCGCAACCTCGCGCACACCGCTCGGGACAATCACTAGTCCGTTGGCCGCTGCGAGCGACGAGAGAACCGAGGAGGCCTGTTTCTCCAACACGCGAGCATAAAACTCGCGGCCTTCCCGGCGAACCTGGGCGCGCAGATAGGACTCTCGCCCGTCGGACGTCACGGCCTCCTCAAGCGTGACCGAGAACAGCGGCAGCTCGCGCGGGCTGCGACCCTCCAGGGCACGCATCGCCGCGTGGGCGAACAACTCGAAAGTAACGAAGGACGACACCGGGTTGCCCGGCAAACCCAGAATCGGAACGTCGTGGTAACGCCCAAAGGCCAACGGCTTGCCCGGGCGCAGGTCCACCCGCCAAAACTCGATGGCCCCATTCTGTTCAATGGCCGCCCGCACCAGGTCGAACGCGCCGACGGAAACGCCCGCCGAGGTGATGATGAGGTCCGCACCGTCACGCAGCGCCCAGTCCAAGCGGGTCACAATCTCGTGCAGGTCGTCACGGACTATGCCCAGGTCAATGGCGACACCGCCCGCGCGGCGCACCATGGCGCCCAACATGATGGCGTTGCTCTCGTAGATTTGACCGTGGCGCAGGCTGGACCCCGGCTCGACCAATTCGTCTCCGCTGGAAAGGACCGCGACTCGCGGCCGTCGAAAAGCCAACACGTGGCTGCGCCCGAGTGCCGCCAGGAGGGCCACCTCCTGCGGGCGCAGGGACGTGCCACGCCCCAGCACCAGGCTGCCGGCGCGCACGTCGAGCCCGGCCTGGCGCACGTTGGCGCCCGGGCTTATTGCCTCGCGCACCAACACTTCCGCGGGCAGGGGCGCGCCCATGCTGGTCCGCTTGAAGGTCGTCGCCTCGATGGGCACGATGGCATCGGCGCCCGGCGGCAGCGGGGCCCCGGTCATGATGCGTGCGGCATGTCCCTCCGCCAAGTAGGTCATGTGAGTCGTTCCGGCCGGGATGTCGCCCGCCACCGGCAAGCGCACCGGCGCCGAGGCCGAGGCCGAGGCAACGTCGCCCGCCCGCACGGCGAAGCCGTCCACCGACGAATTGGCGAAAGGCGGCAGGTCGATCGCGGCGTCAACATCCTCACCCAGCACGCGTCCATCGGCCTCGCCGATCGGCACCTTCTCGAGGGGCAAGGGCCGGAAGCGCTCGAACAGCCGGCGGCGGGCTTCGGCAATGCTCATCAGGTCATTCATGAGGACCGGGGTCTCTCTCCATGGATCCTTGTGCAGGCGGTGGATCAGGCGCGCACACGGCGCGCTTCCACGACGTTGGGCAAAGCCTCGATGCGGTTGAGCACGCGGCTGAGCTGCCCCAGGTCGGTCACTTCCAGGATCAAATCGATCGTTGCCTGGTGCGCCTTGAGAGTTGACACAACGCTGTTCATGTTGATGTGCTCTTCACCCACCACCGTCGAGACATCGCGCAGCAGCCCTTCGCGATCGTAGGCGGTGACGCGCACCGCGACGGGGTAGGTGCGGGCGGCGTGCCCCCACGAAACGCGCACCAGCCGTTCCTTATCCCCGACGCGCAGGATGTTGGAACAGTCGGTGCGGTGGATGGTCGCCCCCCGCCCGCGCGTGACGTAGCCCACGATCTGGTCGCCCGGCACCGGTTTACAGCAGCGCGCCATCGTGGTGAGCATTCCGCGCAGCCCGGTGACATTCACCCCCTCGGTCGTCGGCTGGGAGGGAACTGAGAGGGCCGGCATTTCCTCCAGCGCGGCGTGCTCGCCTTGGAGGATCTTGCCGACGATGCGCGCGGAGGAGATGTCGCCCGAGCCGACCGCCGCCAGGAAGTCATTCACGGCGGGATAGTCTAACCCCCTGGCCAGGCTTTCGATCGTCACGTCTTCGACGCCCAACCGGCGCAGTTCGCGTTCGACCGCTTCGCGGCCGGCGGAGGCGCGCTGCTCCTGGTCCTGGCGCTTGAAGTATTGGCGGATTTTGGCAATAGCTCGCTGCGAGCGCACCAACCCGATGTCGGTGTTCAGCCAGTCGCGGCTCGGCCCGCCGCTGCGCGTGGTGATAATGCCCACCTGGTCGCCGGTCCGCACGCGGTAATCCAGGGCCACCAGCTTGCCGTTGACCCGTGCGCCGCTTGAGCGCATCGACGAATTCGGCGGCGTCTTGCACGTCTGAGCGCCAGTCCATCAGGCTGCGCAGCCAGAGAATGCGCCGCTCGAAGGACTCGTCGCGCTTGCCGCCTTCCTTGTAGCGCCAATGGGCCGCAATTCCCAGTTCGGCGTTCTGGTGCATTTCGCGCGTTCGGATCTGCACTTCGAGCGTCTTGCCGTCGTCGTAGACCACGGCGGTGTGCAGGGATTGGTAGAAGTTGTCTTTGGGCGAGGCGATGTAGTCGTCGAAATCGCCGGGCAGCGGGGACCACTGGTTGTGGATGACACCCAGCGTCACGTAACACGACGGCAGATCCGGCACAATGATGCGCACGCCGCGGATATCGTGAAGCGATTCGAAGGGCACGCCTTTGCGCTCGATCTTGCGATAGATGGAGTAGATATGCTTGGGCCGCCCGGTGATTTCCGCCTGGATGCCGGATGGCCCGAGGACTTCTTTGAGGCGGGCCACGATGTTTTCCATGGTCGCCTCGCGGGAGGCGCGCCGTTCCTCCAGCTTACCGGCGATTTCCTTGTACATGGCCGGGTTGACGTGGCGGAAGGCCAGGTCTTCCAGTTCCCACTTCATCTGCCACATACCCAGACGGTTGGCCAGCGGAGCGAAAATCTCGAGTGTTTCCTGGGCGATGCGCTCGCGGCGCGCCGCTTCAAGATGCCCCAGAGTGCGCATGTTGTGCAGGCGGTCGGCCAGTTTGATGAGCACAACCCGTACGTCGTCACTCATGGCGAGGAATATCTTGCGCAGCGTTTCCACGTCGAGCGCGCGCCGCCACTCGGTCTCATCCTCTGGAGCGCTGGTCTCGCCGCCGCGAGAGACGCGCGGTAGCTGAGTCAGCTTGGTCACCCCGTCGACTTGGTTCGCGATTTCGTCACCGAAGTCACGCCGGATTTCGGCGAGGGGAATACCTGAGTCCTCGACCACGTCGTGCAGCAGCGCGGCGGCCAAGGTGGTCGCCGGCACGCCGAACTCGGCGAGGATCTTGGCGACGGCCAAGCAATGTTGGAGGTAGGGCTCGCCGGAGGCTCGCACCTGCCCGGCATGGGCGCGTTCTGCGACGCGGTAGGCGCGCTCAATCAGATCGCGGTCCGCCGCGCTGAGGGAAGGGAGGGATTCAAAGAGGGATTCAAGCTTCATTGGGGCGCCGGCTCAAGCTAAGTATAACGAGGCCCAGGGTCACCTGCAACCGGGTCGGCCGATTGCCCCGGATTCCGCGAGGCGCCTGGCATAGAAGGTGCATCCCATGGGATGGGTCCCGGGATGCCCAGGAGCCGGGTTGATTCGACCTGATTGAGGCCCGCGGGGCGCGGAGGCTGGGTATGACGATCAGCGGCAAGGGTTTCTTCGTCTGGCAGGTGCCCAACTGCGACGGCGGCGACCCGGCGCGCATCGCCGTGCGCGCCGAGGCTGCGCGTCTGACACACGTGCTGCTCAAGATTGCCGACGGCACGTGGGCCTACAATATCGACTCGCATGGACGCGACCTGCTTCCGCCGATCATCTCCGCGCTGCGAGCCAAGGGCATCGCCTCGTGGGGCTGGCACTACATCTACGGCAACGACCCGCTGGGTGAAGCGCGCCTCGCCGTCCAGCGCACGCTGGCCCTCGGACTGGCGGGCTACGTCATCGACGCCGAGCGCGAGTTCAAGCTCCCCGGCAAGGCCACGGCCGCGCGAACCTACGTGCGCGAATTGCGGTCCGGGCTGGGCTCGCTGCCGATCGCGCTCAGTTCTTACCGCTACCCCAGCTATCATCCCGAGTTCCCGTGGACAGCGTTCCTCGAGAAGTGCGACTTCAACATGCCCCAGGTGTACTGGGAGCAAGCCCACAACCCGGATGAGCAGTTGGAACGCTCGGTGCGCGAGATCACCGCGCTGACCCCCAGCTTGCCGGTCGTGCCCACCGGGCCGGCCTATGCGACGTCGGGCTGGCGGCCAGCCGCCTCCGAGCTGACTCTCTTCCTCACCAAGGCCCAGGCGCTGGGCCTGAGCGGGGCGAACTTCTTCTCGTGGGAGTACGCGACCAAGCCGGGCTACATCGACCTGTGGGATGCGGTGGCGCGTTTCGATTGGGGCGCCCCGCCTCCTCCACCGCCGCCGCCGGAGGAAGACATCACCGACCGCATCGTGGCGGCCTGGAACACGCGCGACGTGGCGACCGTGCTTGCCCTCTACCAGCCGAACGCGGCCCAGGTCAGCGGCGCGCGGACGATTGTGGGCAGCGCGCCGATCACCGATTGGTACCGCAACTTCCTGGGCAACCTGCTGCCCGGGGGCACCTTCACGCTCACTGGGCGCAGCGGCGAGGGCAACTCGCGCCACTTTACCTGGACCGCCACCAGCAGTGCGGGCCGCGTACTGGACGGCAATGACACGCTGGGCATGCGTGACGGCAAGATCCAGTACCACTACACTTACTTCACCATCGACCGCACCTAGGGCGTCGCATTCCCGCTCATCGCTTCGATCGAGCCGACCGACCCGGTCGGCTCTTGTTTTTCGGCCTGGCGGTTGGGGTGTGGGACGCGGCGGGGCGGGCCGCCTGGGTGGCCGTCTTCTTTGGTGGATGGGCGGCGGGTTTCCCCCTTCGTTTCTTCGCGGCCGGCGCACGCAGTTCCCGCTGGGTTGCGATGGCAACAACGCTCTGCAACGAAAGACCCTTCTTGAGCTTGACCAGCACACCGCCAGCCGAGAGACGTGCGCGCCGCGGGGCATCTTTCAAGCGGGCCAGCTTGCCCTGGCCGTCGTTGAAAGCCAGAATGAACCGCGTTTCGGCATCGCCCACCAGCGCGCCGACCAGTGCGTCCTTGCGCGCCATCTTCCAGGTGAGAGCCCCAACGCCGTGCCGGCCTTGCACAGGGTACTGCGCAAGCGGGGTGCGCTTGGCCCGTCCAGATTGCGCGACGAGCAGCACATCGCTGCGCGGGAGCACGGGCTGCACCGACACGACCTGCTCCTCGGCGCGGCCCAGCTTGATCCCGAGCACACCCGCGGCATTCATGCCCATCGGCCGCACCTCACGCTCGCGGAAGCGGATGGCCATGCCCTGCGAGGTAACCATCAATACATCTTCATCGCCCTGAGTGATGAAGGCCGACGCCAGACTGTCATTGGCCGCCATCTTGATGAGGGTCAGCACTTGCGCGGAGGGACCGGGCAAATCGCGCAAGGCAGTCTTCTTGACCATACCTCGCCGGGTAGCGAGCACCAGGAAGCCGGCTTCGGCCGCGGCGGACGCCGGCAACGCGACGCCAGCCACCACGCGGCTGGGTGCGTCCAGGCTGCACAAGGTATGGAAGGGCACGCCCTCCTCGGCGCGTGCGCGCGCCGGCAGAGCATGCACGTTGAGCGCGGCGGCGCGGCCCTTCTCGGTGATCAGCAGCAGCGTATCTCGCGTATTGGCCTCCAACACGAAGCGCGGCGCTGTGCGCGGCAGCGCCAGCGCCCGCTTGGCCTCCTCGGTGCGCGAAAGCAGACCCTCGGCGGTCAGCGTGACCCACACCTTCTGCGAAGGCAGCGTCTCCTCAACGGTGAGGGGCATGCTGGCAGGGTCCTCCCACCCCCGGACGATCGCGCTCCGACGCGGGTCGTTGTAGGCGGCCTTGACGCGCGCCAGATCCTGGACGAGCGCCTCACGCATCAGCTTGGGCGAAGCCAGCAGCCGTTCCAGCTCCTTGATCTGGGCCAGCTTCTCTTTGTGTTCGAGTTCCATCTTCTCCCGTTCGAGCGCCGCCAGGCGCCGCAACGGCATGTCGAGGATGGCTGTGGCCTGCACTTCGCTCAACTTGAACCGCTTTTGCAGGCGAGCGCGCGCTTCGTCGGCATCCTTGGCCGCGCGAATGAGGCGGATGACCTCCTCCAGGTTCTTGAGCGCGATGCGCAGTCCCTCCAGGAGATGCGCCCGTTCCTTGGCGCGTGCCAGATCAAAAAGGCCGCGCCTGCGAATTACCTCCAGCCGGTGATCGAGGAATACGCGCAAGGCCTGTTTGAGGGAGAGCATGCGCGGTTCACCGCGGACGAGGGCCAGCAGAATGATGCTGAAGGTGGTCTCCATCGGCGTGCGCTTGTACAGCTCGCGCAGCACCTTGCGCGCATCGGCCGTGCGCGAGAGTTCGATGACGATGCGCATCCCCTGGCGGTCCGACTCGTCGCGCAGGTCCGCGACTCCCTCCAGCGCACCCTCTCGTACCAATTCAGCGATCCGTTCCAGCAACCCGGCTTTGTTGACCTGGTAAGGCAGCTCGGTCACCAGCAGCCGGCTCCGTCCGCGCTCCATTCCCTCGACATGGGCTCGTGCGCGCACCAACACTTTGCCCCGCCCGGTGCCATAAGCCGCCGAGAGGCCCTCCTCCGAGCCCGCACGGTCGAGGATGAGGCCCCCGGTGGGGAAATCCGGCCCCTGGATGAAACGCAGCAGCTCTTCGACCGAGATTTCATCGAGCCGGCTCCATGAGTGCAGCATGAAGATCAGCGCATCGCACACCTCGCCCAGGTTGTGAGGCGGGATGGAAGTGGCCATGCCGACGGCAATCCCGGTGGCGCCGTTCACCAACAGGTTAGGCGCCGCGGCCGGGAGCACTTCCGGCTCGCTCAGAGTGCCATCGAAGTTGACCTGAAAGCCGACCGTGTCGCGCTCCAGGTCGGCCAGGAGCTCGGTGGCGACCGGCGCCAGGCGCGATTCGGTGTAGCGCATGGCGGCCGGCGGGTCGCCATCCACCGAACCGAAGTTGCCCTGCCCCTGCACCAGCAGGTAGCGCATCGAGAAATCCTGGGCCATGCGCGCCATGGCCTCGTACACCGCCATGTCACCGTGGGGGTGATACTTGCCCAGCACCTCGCCCACGATGCGCGCCGACTTCTTGAAGGGCGTGCCAGGCGCAAGGTGCATATCGTGCATGGCGTACAGGATGCGGCGCTGCACCGGCTTGAGGCCGTCGCGCGCATCGGGCAGCGCGCGGGCCACGATAACGCTCATGGCGTAATCGAGATACGCCTGCTGGACCTCGCGGTCGATGTCGATTTTGCGGACAGTTCCGAGTTCCATGGTCACCTCAGGCCGGACAGAAACATGGCGCGGCAATGATACGTTGAGCGCAGTAGAGTGTCAACGCAATAGCGCCCTGCCGCCGGCGCGGAGATACCCGCCGGCGTGCCGTCGCAGTGTCGTGCGCGTATGGGCCAGGTGAAACCCGGCTAGCGAGTCTGGGTTACCTTGCTCAGTCCGGCGGGGCGATCGAGGTCGAATCCCTTGGCTCGCGCCAAGTGCGCGGCAAACAGCTGGCCCGGCAAGACCGTCACCAGAGGTGAAAGCCATTCGGGGGTGTTGCCAGGCAAGGGGAGAGGTGTGCGCGCGCGTTTGAGAAGGTCGGCATTGTCGGATATGACGATCAACTCGGCCCCGCGCTGGAGGGCGTCCTCGGCCAGATGATTGAGGTCTGGCAGTGTCCGCCCGGTGGGCGCCACGATGATGAGTGGAAATCCGGGTTCGAGAATCGAGATCGGACCGTGGAGGAAGTCGGCCGACGAGTAGGGTTCGATCACCAGCCGGGTCAGCTCCTTCACTTTCAAAGCGATTTCGAACGCCGTCCCGTAGTTGAAGCCGCGTCCGATCACCGCGCTGCCTTCGGCGTAACGGTATCGCTCGACGAGGGGAGCCATGGCCTGCGCCTGACTGAGCGCGAGGCGCATCTGGCCGGGAATGCGTGCAAGGTCCGCCCGCGCGGCGGCGTCTCCGGACAGCGAGGCGGAAAGCAATGCCAAGGCGCCCAGCGAGGTGGTGTAGGTTTTGGTTGCCGCGACGGCGCGCTCTTCCCCCGTGGCCAGCGGGACTATCCAATCCGCGGCCAGCGCCATCGGCGAGGCCGGGTCATTCGTGATGGCCAGGCTTGGGCGCGACTGCGCGCGTGCCGTCTCCATCACACTGACGATGTCCGGCGAGCGCCCAGATTGGGAGATGCCAATGACCAGCGCGCCGTCCAGACGTGGCGGCGAATCGTAGAGCGTGTACAGGGAGGGCGTGGCGAGCGCCACGGGCAAGTGGTTTCGGGCCCCGAACAGGTATTGGGCATAGCGCGCCGCGTTATCGGAGGATCCGCGCGCCGCGATCATGATGTAGGAAACCCCACGCCGGGAGATCTCGGCGGCAACGCGGCGGGTGGGTTCGGCGGCCGCGGCCAGAAAGTGTTCCAGAACATCGGGTTGCTCGGCGATTTCGGATTCGAGGATCGTTGGCATGTCTCACCTTGCCGCAGGATATCACGATGTGACGCGGAGCGTGCCGGCGAACGCGAGACACCCGGACGGCGTCGTCCGCCGGCTGGCGCGCATAGCGCACGCGCGCGGCCGAGGGTAAGGCATGCTATGGCCTCATCCGAATCCCGTTGCTGCGCGTCAAGCACCGTGCGCATGCCGACGGCCAGCCGCCAAGCGAAAGGCATGCTGTGCGCTCGGGCGTATCGCCTCGCTGCGCCCCCGTGTCTCCACGCACCTTGTCAGGGGTCGAGAGCGCAGGCTATAATGGCCGGGATGGGGAAGTGCTGGAACTGGCAGACAGGCATGACTTAGGATCATGTGCCGCAAGGCGTGAGGGTTCAAGTCCCTCCTTCCCCACCATGCGCCCCGCCCCTCACGGGCGGCGCGTTTTGCTCCCTGAAAGGATGCCTGCGAACGCATGAAGACCCAATTCGAAAAGACAGGCGAGTGCCTGGGCACACTGACCATCGAAGCCGAACCCACGGCGATTGAAAGCGCGATGAAGCGCGCGGCGCGGCACCTATCCCAGCACGCGACCATCCCCGGGTTTCGCAAGGGCAAAGCCCCGTACGCCGTGATGGTGACTCAGTTCGGTGAGCAAGCCGTATTCGATGAAGCGGTTGAGATCCTCGGGCCTGAGCTTTACCGGAAGGCGCTCGACGAACACGCCATCTCGCCTGCCCGCGCCGGAACACTGGAAGAGGTTGTCTCGCGTGAGCCGTTGGTGATGCGCTTCTCGGTGCCGCTGGCGCCCGAGGTGGAGCCCGGCGCCTATCGCGAGGTGCGCGTGCCCTTCGAGGAGCCGCCGGTGGAGGAGGAACAGGTCGAGCGCGTGCTCGAGAGCCTGCGACAATCGCAAGCGCTGCTCGCCCCGGTCGATCGCCCCGCGGCTCCGGGCGACATCCTCTTGGCCAAGATCAGCGCCAACATCGTCACCGCAGATGGGAAAACGGAACCGATTCCGGTCGGCGGCAAAGGCGACGACGACGGCGCAGTGGAAGTTGAGCTCAACGAGAATCTGGGCGGGCGTTTCCCCGGCTGTGGGCCGAAGCTCGAAGGCATCCGCGCCGGCGAGAGCCACGAAGTGGATTTCTCCTATCCCGACACCTTCCCGGTCGAACGCCTGCGCTCCAAAGCGGCACACATGCAGTTCAACTGCCTGGCGGTGAAGGAACGCCGCGTGCCCGAATGGAGCGAGGACATTGTGCGCGCGGTGAGCGACCAGACCACCGTCGAGGAACTGCGCGTGGCCGTGCGTGAGGCGCTGCAGGCCCAGGCGCGCGCCGAAGCCGAGCAGGGCTACGCGCGCGAAGTGCTCGACAAGATGATTGCCGGCGGCAGCGTGCGTTTCCCGCAGGTCTTGGTGCAGGAAGAGATCGAGCGCATGCTGCGCACGCTCGAATCGAATCTGCAACGCGAAGGCGCCACGCTCGAAGTGTATTTGAAGACCCGCCCCGGCGGACGCGAGGCGCTGGAGAAGGAATACGACCCTCAGGCGCGTGAGCGACTGGTGCGCGGGCTCTTCCTGGGCGAGGTGGCCGAGCGCGAGGGACTGCAGGTATCGGAGGAGCAAATCGCCGAGCGCTTCCGCCAGACCTTCGCCGGCATGCCGGGCGGCAGCGATGACGCCCGCTCGCGGCAGGCACTGAAGGACCCCACCCTGCGCCGCCTCTTGCTCGAGGATTTGCTTAACGAGAAAGCGGTGCATCGTATCGTGGAGATCGGCCAAGGGCGCGCTCCCGACCCGGCTCCCATCCCGATCCCGGCAGAGAAGGGCGAGACATCCGCCGTCTCGCCGGACGACGTAGAACACCTTGGAGGACACCATGACCCACCATGAACCGAGCGCCCTCATCCCGATGGTCATCGAAAGCACCAGCCGGGGCGAGCGCGCTTACGACATCTATTCGCTCTTGCTGCACGAGCGGATCGTTTTCCTTGGATCCCCCATCAACGATCAGGTGGCCAACCTGATCGTGGCGCAGCTGCTCTACCTGAGCCGCGAAGATCCGGAACGCGAAATCCAGATGTGGATCAACTCGCCGGGCGGACATATCTACGCGGGGCTCGCGATCTACGACACGATGCAACAGATACCCAACCCGATCGCCACCTATGCGGTCGGCGTGACCGCCTCCTTCGCGACGGTGCTGCTGGCGGCGGGCAGCAAGGGTTCGCGCTACGCGCTGCCCCACGCGACCATTCACGTCCACCAGCCGCTGGGCGGGGCGCAGGGCCAGGCAACCGACATCGAGATCCAGGCCAAGGAAATCCTGCGCTTGCGCGATCGGCTCAACCAAATCCTCGTCTTGCACACCGGTCAGTCGCTGGACGTGATCGAACGCGACACCGAACGCGACTACTACATGGATGCCCAGGCGGCGATGCAGTTTGGCCTGGTCGACAAGGTACTCGAAGTGGCCCCCAAGCCCGAACGGAACAAGAAGTAGCCGAGGCCCAGGTAACGTTGTGACAAGAGCCGCACCGGGCCCGGAGGCCCCCCACTCGTTGGCCGACCTCCGGGCCCTGATCATTGATATCGACGGCGTCTTGTGGCGCGGCGATACCGCCTTGCCAGGTCTGGCCGCATTCTTCGCCTTCATGCGCGAACGCGGCATCACCTTCCGCCTGGCCACGAACAACGCCAGCCTCACCCCGGCCGCCTACGTCGCCAAGCTGGCACGATTCGGCGTGCATGCGGCCGAGGAGGAAGTCCTGACCTCAGCTCTGGCTACGGCCGCCTACTTGCGGCGTGAGGCCCCGGGCGCAAAGGTGTATGTCATCGGAGAAGAGGGCATCCAGCAGGCGCTCCGCGAAGCCGGCCTGCGCGTGGTGAGCGAGGAGGACCTGACGGCTGACATCGTGGTGTGCAGCATGGACCGCGGCCTGAACTGGACCAAGCTCAGCAATGCGACGATTTCGCTGCGCCGCGGCGCGCGCTTTGTGGCCACCAACGCCGACATGACCTTCCCCACCGAACGCGGCATCACCCACGGAAACGGCGCGATCCTGGCGGCACTGAGCGCGGCGAGCGGCGCACATCCGACCGTGGTGGGCAAGCCCGAACCGCTGCTGTACGAGATGGCGCTGGCCAGCTTGAGCCGGTCGCCGCACGAGACCGCCGCATTGGGCGACCGCCTGGAAACCGACATTCTTGGCGCACATCGCGCCAGGATGCCGAGCATTCTGGTCTTGAGCGGGGTCGCCTCGGCCGACGAGGCGGCTCGAGCCGCTTGCCCGCCGAGCTGGGTGTTCACCGGCCTGCCCGAGCTCACTCATGCCTGGCGTTCCGCGCTCGGCTGAG
>JAPLGX010000430.1 GCA_026389925.1 Chloroflexota bacterium | reverse complement strand
CCGCCACGCCCATCCCGCGTTCGCTGGCGCTCACGGTGTATGGCGATCTGGACTTGGCGGTGCTGGATGAGATGCCGCCGGGGCGCGAGCCGGTCACGACGCGCGTGATGCTTCCCACCGAGCGCGAGCGAGCCTATGCCTATATCATCAGCCAACTGCGCCAGGGGCGGCAGGCCTTTGTCATCTGCCCACTGGTTGAGGAATCAGAAACGACCGAGGCGGCCTCGGCGGTGGAGGAACACCGGCGCTTGCAGCAGGAGGTGTTCCCCGAATGGCAGCTGGGCTTGCTCCACGGCCGGCTGAAGGCGGATGAAAAGGAGCACGTGATGCGGCGCTTCCGCGACGGCGAAGTGCACGTGCTGGTGAGCACCTCCGTGGTGGAGGTGGGCATCGACATTCCGAACGCGACGGTGATGATGGTCGAGGGGGCCAACCGGTTCGGGCTGGCTCAACTGCACCAGTTCCGCGGCCGCGTGGGACGCGGCCCCTACCCCTCCTCCTGCCTCCTGGTTGCGGATTCCGAGAGCGAGGCCGACAATGAACGGCTGAAGGCCATGGAGGAGACCCACGACGGATTCGTCCTGGCCGAACGCGATCTCGAACAGCGCGGACCGGGCGACTTTCTCGGCACGCGACAGTCTGGATATGCCGACCTGCGCCTGGCCAAGCTGACCGACCTGCAACTCATCGAACAGGCACGCGCTGCCGCCCGCCGGCTGTACGAGGCCGATCCGCGCCTTGAGCGTCCGGAGCACCAACTCCTGGCCGAGCGACTGGCCGCCTTGTGGATGCCCGGACAAGGAGATGTGTCCTGATGGTCCGCGCCGTCTTCCCGGGAACCTTCGACCCGATCCACTACGGCCACATCGACATTGCCCAGCGGGCCGCTCGCCTCTTCGAGGAAGTGGTCGTGGCGGTCTACGACCGCCCGCTCAAGAGCCTTCTCTTCAGCCCGGAAGAGCGGCTGGACCTGGTGCGGCGCGCGCTGGCGGGGCAGAACCGCTTCCGGGTGACCGGCTACAGCGGTCTGACGGTGGAGTTTTGCCGCACCATCAATGCCCAGGTGATCGTGCGCGGGCTGAGGGTGTTTTCGGATTTCGAACACGAATTCCGAATGGCCCTCGCCAACCATCGCCTGGTCAGCGGGATCGAGGTGATGGCGCTCATCACCAGTGAGGAACACACATTCCTTTCATCGAGCACCGTACGCGAGATAGCCTCGCTGGGCGGCGACGTCAGCAGCATGGTGCCGCCGCACGTGGCGGCCGCCCTCACCCGCCGTTTTGCCGAATTGGGTGACGAAGGCCAGCGCATCGTGCCCATGACCTCTTTGCGCGACTAACCGCTCTGGTCGAGGGGCCGCGCGGCGCGCAGGCTGAGGCGCCGAATTGACGGCCGATGCAATTCAGTGTACGCTTGCATGGAACGTTGCAGGCGGTGGGCGCAAGGCGGTGAACCGTGAGAGGCGGCCGCTACGCGCCTTCGAGTGCGTGTCACATATCCCTTGCGCAGGCCCCCGGGTCGGAGGCAGCCATGGACATCCTTCACCTCGTCGATCGGTTGGAGGAGCTGTTCAACAGCGGCCGGCATTTCCCATTCACCAACGACACCATCGTCAACGAGGACCGTTTCCTCGAGCTGATCGACCAGCTGCGTGTGACCATCCCCGAAGAGGTCAAGAAAGCGCAACAGGTACTGGCCCAGCGCGACCGGCTGTTGGCCCAGGCCCAGGAGGAATCGCAGCGCACGGTTGAGCTGGGGCGCCAGCGGATCGAGGCGCTCGTGACGCAAGACGCGATTACGACCGCCGCCCAAGCGCGCGCCGAGCAGATCCTCTCCCAAGCGCGCCAGGAGGTGGAAGGCATGCGCCGAGACGCCGACGACTACGTGCTCGAATCGCTTTCCAAACTTGAAGCCGAAATCACCCACCTGCTCTCGCAGGTGCGCAACGGCATCGCCAAGATCAACAGCGAACGTGGGGGGCTCACCCCGCCGGACTTCCCCACAGGCAAAGGCTAGCGCCGCCAGGGCCGATCGCCGGCGCCTCCCTTATCGCTCGCGCAACTCAATTGAGGGTTGGAGCAGGACTCTCATCACGGCGGGCTTTGCCGCGTGAACGACTGCCTGACGCTCCGCCTCGATTCAGCCCCGGCGGCCGAATTGGCGTTCCAGCAGCTCGACCGAAAGGTGGATCATCGTCGGCCGTCCATGCGGGCACGTGCGCGCCGAGTCGCAGGACTCCAGGCGCGAGACGAGATCCTCCTGCTCGGTGGAGGTGAGCGACTGGCCGCCCTTCACCGCCACGCGCTTGCAGATGCGTGCGATGAGTCGCCGCTCCTTTTCGCGGGCCAGAGGCGTTTCATCCTCCTCGAATTCTTCCACCACCGCGCGCACCGCCTGCACCGGATCCGCCCCTTGCACCAGATGCGGCACGGCGCGCACCTGGAAGCTCGAACCGCCAAACGGCTGAATATCGAAGCCAAGCCGCCGCAGCGTTTCCAGCTCGGCCTGGAGCAGGCCGGCCTGGGCGGCCGGCACCTCGAATACCACCGGAGCAAGCATCGGCTGCGAAATGCGATGTTCATCCTGCTCGCGCAGGAATTGTTCGAACAACACCCGTTCGTGGGCAGCGTGCTGGTCGATCAGGTACAGGCCATCGGGCCCTTCGGCCACGATGTAGGTCGCGCCCACCTGGCCGATCACTCGCAGGAGCGGGAGATGGACATGCGCCAGCAGCGCGCTGGCGGGAAGCGAGCCCGGCGCGGGCGGCGCTCCGGCGTCGGGCGCGGGCGCGGCCCGCGGGGAAGATCGATCGGGCCAGGCGATGGCCGCGGATGTCTCGGCGTGGGCCACCCAGCCCGGCCCGCTCCAATCGGATGCGGCCGCGGCGACGCCCGCGCCCGAGTGCATGAGGGTGCTGCGCACAGTGCGCTGCACTGCCGAGAAGACGCGTTCCGCGGAACGAAAGCGAACCTCGCTCTTGGCTGGATGAACGTTGACGTCCACTTCCTCTGTGGGCAGCGTGATGAAGATCGCCGCCATCGGGTATCGCCCGACCATAAGCAGGGTGTGGTAGGCCTGGACGACGGCCGCGGTCAGCGCCGCATCTTGAATCCAACGGCCATTGACGAAGAGAACGATTTCCTTGCGGTTGGAGCGCGTCAAGCTGGGCGGGCTGGCGAATCCGCTGACCGTGATTTCGCCCGCCCAGGGCGGCCTTTGAAGCTCAAGCATCTGCCGCGCTTCGTCAAGCCCGAACACGCTGGCCAGGGCCTCGCGCCTGTCGCCGCTGCCGCTCGAGCGCAGCACCGGCCGCCCGCCGACATCCAGGGCGAAGCGCACCTGGGGGTAGGCCAGCGCGTAGCGCGAGACCACCAGTTCAATCTGGCGGCGCTCCGTCAGTTCGGACTTGAGGAACTTGAGGCGCGCGGGAACGGCGAAAAACAGATCTTCCACCATGACCGTTGTGCCAGGCGGCGCGCCGACAGGTTGAACCGCCCCCACGCTGCCCCCCTCAACATGCACCTGCGCGCCCCGGGCTTCATCCGCGCTGCGGCTCGCCAGCGTCACGCGCGCGACTGAGGCAATCGAGGCGAGCGCTTCGCCGCGAAACCCGAGGGTGGTGATGTGTTCGAGGTCTTCGGCCTGGGCCAGTTTGCTCGTGGCGTGTCGCTCGAGGGCCAGGGTAATTTCGACCGAGGCAATTCCGCGGCCGTCGTCGGTGACACGAATGCGCCGAGTGCCAGCTGCCTCAATCTCGATGGCAATACTCCGCGCATCGGCATCCAGCGCGTTTTCGAGCAACTCCTTGACGACCGAGGCCGGCCGCTCGACAACCTCGCCCGCGGCGATCTTTGCGGTCAGTTCAGGCGGCAACAGGCGGATGGGCATCAGGCACCGCGCAAGAAGACCAGGCGGTCGTTGGCAGCGGATTGCGTTTGAGGCTCGAGGCGCGCGGGCCCGCCGGAGGCCAGAGGTCTACTCGCCGAATTCAAGTTCAAAATCCGCCTGATCGTTCCAGGTTTCGGTCGGGACCAATTCGATCTCGCCGAACAATTCGAATTGACGGGCCACGACCTGGCGC
>JAPLGX010000012.1 GCA_026389925.1 Chloroflexota bacterium | reverse complement strand
CGTGCGGCCGCGTGTATTGGCCCGGCTCGCACTATGCCCGCATGCGGCGCCTGGCGGAGGAGGTGCTCGAGTCCGTTCGCGGGCAGGGATAGCCTAGCCCCCCCATCCGGCAGAGGGCACAGCACGCACTACGTAGCCCCGGGTGCGCGCGGTCTGCGCACGGGTTGCCGCGCGCGGACGACCCCGATTGAGTTACCGGACTTTGCCCGCGCGTTGCGTCCTACTGGCTGTCGCGCCGCATCTTCTCCAATTGCCGTGGTGTCAGGAAAGCATTGTGCCCCTGGGCGCTCAGGTCCTTCCTCAGGGCGCTGATCGCCGCCTTCTCGCCGAACTCCTCGCGGCCTGTGAGAATTTGGAATAACGCCGCGGCCACGGCGAAGAACGCAATGCCGCTGCACGCGAAGACAGTAGCCGTATTCTCCTCCTGCGCAGAGACGACGGCGCCGACGACGAACATCGCCGCGAACAGGAGCATAGCCGTCAAGTAGAGCGCCTTGCGCCTGCGGACGCACACATCGCAGATCCACGCCCCGGCCCCTCCGGCGACATGCTAAGGCGTGGAGGTCACCTTCTGCATTTTGCTGAAGTCTCTGTACGTGGTGGATGGGCCTTTGGTGCCGTAGAAGAAGCGATACTCGCGGCCGGACGGCCGCTCGCGGTGGCCCTTGGCGCAGATCATGGCTCCCTCCGCAGCGATGGGCCACCCGCGCCCTGCCGGGGATGCGCGGGATGGTGGGGGCAACGACAATTCGATACGACAACAGAACGACGCGGAGGGATAGCGCGAGTGACCGCGCATGCAGCCAGCATCACCGGACGAGCAGGAGCAAGATAGACGGCGCGAGGTAGAGGGGTAGGCGCACTTGTGCGCAGATACATTGGTCCTAGAATAGTAGGCGTGCTCGCCACGCCGCGGGGTACCCCGGCCTGCCAGTCCGGGGCAGGCAGTTTGAGGCCGTTGGGCAGCAAATCACCGTGTTGCCAGCGTCTGCTTGGCTTCGGATAACCAGGCGGGAGGTACGTCCATGCAATATCGAGAGTTGGGACGCACGGGGTGGAAGGTCTCTTCCATCAGCTTCGGTGCGTGGGCCATCGGCGGAACTTGGGGCACTGTCAGCGACGCCGAATCGCTCGCGGCCCTGAATCGGGCTCTAGACCTTGGCGTCAATCTGTTCGATACAGCCGATGTCTACGGGGACGGCCGCAGTGAACGGCTTCTGGCGCAGTTGCGCCGCCAACGCACTGACCCCTTTTACATTGCGACCAAGGCCGGAAGGCGGCTCGAACCGCATACTGCGGCCGGCTACGACCGTGCCAATCTCACGGCCTTTGTGGAACGGAGTCTCAAGCACTTGGAGACAGAGGCACTCGACCTACTTCAGCTCCACTGCCCGCCCACCGACGTCTATTACATGCCGGAGGTCTTCGGCATCTTGGATGATCTGGTCACCGCCGGCAAGCTACGCTACTACGGAGTGAGTGTCGAGAAAGTGGAAGAAGCTCTCAAGGCGATCGAGTACCCCCACGTGCAAAGCGTCCAGATCATCTTCAATATGTTTCGCCAGCGACCCGCCGAGCTACTGTTCGAGCAAGTCAAGAAGCGCAGCGTGGGAATCCTGGCGCGCGTACCGCTGGCCTCCGGGATGCTCACGGGTAAGCTGCGAACCGATAGCACATTCGCTCCCGACGACCACCGATCCTTCAACCGCGATGGCGATGCGTTCGATCGGGGAGAGACTTTCTCGGGGGTCGACTACTCAGCCGCCTTGCAGGCAGTGGATGAACTCAAGGCTTTATGCCCCACGGGACTGAGCATGGCGCAGTTCGCCCTGCGATGGCTCTTGATGTTTGACGCTGTCACCTGCGCCATTCCGGGAGCGAAGCGCCCATCGCAGGTCGAGGAGAACTCCTCCGCGTCAGACCTGGCTCCTCTCTCCGAAGATACCATGGCACGTGTACGTTCCATCTACGATCGTCGAATTCGTCGCCTAGTGCATCAATACTGGTGAAACCTGGTTGTCCCAATACCTCGCCTGCCAGGGCGCTTATCGTTGCCGAACAGCTCGCTCAAGGCGACTCGGCTGGCGGGCAAATATGATGGGGTGCTTGGCCTGCCGTTTGGCAGGCGCGAGAATCGTGGTGAGGCGGGGCCGCTGGGCGCGCCGCAGTGGCCCGGAGGAATGCGAGGCGAAGTCCTCGCTCTCTTCTTCAGGGAGGCAAGACATGACCTCATCAAAGGCATTCATCGAATCGCGTCGGGAAATGGAGAAAGGCCTGACTGAGGAGCGAGTGGGCTCCCTGGGGCTATCGCTGCACGGGCTGCCATACGTCGTTCCCCTTAACTATGGCTACGCCGCGGGCAAGATACTGTTCCACTGTGCGCTGACAGGGAAGAAGCTGGACTACATAAGGGCAAACCCTCAAGTCTGTTTCACAGTGGGCCGCCAGTTCGGGGAGGTCGTTCCTCACCCGCAGGGGGCCGTTTGCCATGTGAATGGCGACAGCGTAATCTGCTACGGGATAGCCCGGATCATCAGTGACGCGGAAGAGCGCCGCAAGACGCCGAATACTTTCAACCACTGTCTCCAGCCAGACGCCAAAGAGATCACCCTTGAAGATGGGTCGATCTGCTGTGCGGTCGAGATCACGGTGACGGAGATGACGGGCAGGGAGGAGCGCGACGGTAAGTGCGTCTACTGGAGGCAAGGCTTCGAGGAAGGACTACGGTCATGGCATGCGAGCGAAGCGCAGATATGAAGCCTTTCGACGCGCTACAACGAGACAACGCCCTCCCGCGGCTGGATCGCCGCCACCCTTAGCTGGAGAATCACTCGCCGACGCTGCTCACGCTCCGTCCTCGGACTAGGGGATAGTCTTCTCGCCAGCTTGCGCGATAGCCAGGAAGTGGTCGCTTTCTATACCGGTGGGCGAGGGTGGTTCGAGCCATGCGATCATTCCAGCAAGGAATATCCTGCCCGAACGGTGGTCCCTTCTCCGAGGACGTCGAAAGGGGTACGCTGCCGGACTCAGGATGGCGTTGACGCGCCGTCCAGCCGAAAACGTTGATAGGCCTCACGGGCGTGGCGCATCGGATCCGTGTAGTACTCCTCGGGAGTCACGTCGAGCGTCACCAGACGTCTCGCCGGGCGCACCATCGGGTCCGTGGACGAGAATCGGCGGATGACCTCTGCGTGAGGCTTCAGGGAGCCGTCGGGCCGCACCAGTCCAAAGAACCGTTCGTGCCATGATTCGTCGCAGGGCGGCCGATGATAGAGCTTCGGGTCATAGTCGGCGAAGCACCAGAGCAGGGCTCCAGTAGCGCCGACCTCCACGAGCTTGGGCAGCACGCTCTCAAAATAGGCGGCCAGTTCCTCCTCCGAGGCTACGAATTGTCGGCGGGGGCGACCGTAACTCGTCCACTCCCAGAAGGAGGAGGGTTCGCCCGGGGGCGTGGTAGGGCCGCCGAATTCTTCCATCATAGTCGGCTTGTTGCACAGCGCGGATGTCAAGGAGCACAAGAAGGGAACGAAGTCCGGATCGAGGGGACCGGCAGCCCAATCGGCATACATCGGGTAGCCATGCATCACCGTCAGGTCGACCTCCGCGAACACATCGTTCACCCGAAGGCCGTTGTCGACCAGTAGATTGCCCATATGCAGACCGCAGGTCACCGGGTGAACCGCATCGATCTCGTGGATCAGGCCCGTCAACCGTTTCGCCCAGGCGCGCCCCTCTGCGTCGTTGGCGGGCCAGGCGAACAGATCAGGTTCATTGCCCAGGTTCCAGATCCCGATGGCCGGATGATCCTTGAAGTTTCCGACAACGGTTTGCAGTAGGAGTCGGGCGGCCTCCATTGCGACCGGTTCGGCATAAGGATTGATGTATCCGGCATGGACCGACCGCCCACCACTGACGACCTGCCGCACGCCGGGAGGCGGCGGAAGATGGGGGCAAAGCATCCAGCGCGGCGCCCATGAGGGCCCGCTCATGTGGCCGGTGAAGAACGTGACATTGAGCTTGAGACCGCGCTCGCCGGCAATGTCGCACGCCTGACCGAAATGGCGCAGGGCGTCCGAATCGACCCGGTCTGGGGTCGGCTGGAAATGCTCCCACAGAAGGAAGATGCGCACCATTGACAGGCCGACTTCGCGGATGATATCGAACTCGTCGCGGACTTCGATCGGGTCAAGATCCGACCACCAGTACATGGCTTTGCGTCGCGGCCAGTAATTCACTCCGAGAACGAACGGCTCGTGGTTCATCTCAAAGTCTCCCCCACATGGATGGAAGGCTTGGCTGTGTTCCGGGGAACGATAGTCTCATGCGGGCGGGTGGACCACATTGTACCCGGGGGTGATTCCCCAGGGCCACCCAGAGGTGGGTGGGAGTTGCCGCTGCGCTTCGCTCCGGGGCTGCGCGCGACCCAACCTGGACCCAGGCGACATCTACGTTGGTCGTCTAAGTGCCCCCTGACATTGGCTACGGCGGAGGAAGCCGTGACAGGGCATTCGCGAATGAGGTCTTGCAGGACAGGACGTTGGCGATTGTGACGTTGTCTCGCCTTTGGCCGGATTCCGCATGAAGCTCTCTATCCCCTCGATGGCTCTCCATGCTGATCCCGGTGCGTGGAGCGGCCGAAGCCGCGACGGATCCTACCGCCGGGGGCGGGCGAATGTGAAACGGGCACGGGGAGCGGAGCGGCTTGATCGGTGTGGGGAGAATGCGGGCCTAGCGGTCCAGCATGGGAACTGGCCCCTTCGGCTTCGCCGCGAGGGGGAACGCGATTGATCGCGGCACGCCCGCGCTACCGCACGAGCAGTAGCAGGATCGGCGGCGCGAGGTAGACGAGCAGCAGTGCGGGCAGGAAGAAGAAAACAAGCGCAGGGATCACGCGAACAGGCACGGTCTGCGCCGCAGCGTATTCTGCCTGCCCGGCCTGATGCGAGGGACTCATTTGACGCGCAGGCAACTCAAACCGGTCCGGGAGGGTAGCCACCAAACAATGTCAACACTAGAGGGTCGATCAACAGTCGTGTTGTATGGCGCTTATGAGAGGGCTCTTCTTGCATCAGCCATCGCGGGCGGGCTAGCCAAGTATGTTGGACTTGGTGACGACGAGTTGGATGCGGCAGAAATGGCCGAGTGGCAATACGACACTTACTACAAACATAGTCATTACAAAACCTCTATGCTTCAGAGGATGCTTCTCCTTGATAAAGTTGTTCTTCTTGACCCCGACTTCAGGTACGATTGCGACGCACTACAGCGGACCGGTCTTGTCGAAGTGGTGCAGGGAGACGAAAGCCCCATTCTCCTCGGCGATATCAAGTGGGATCAAGGCAACCTAGAGTACGCAATGGGGACAGGTTTCCCGAATTCTCATTGTTGGGGCAGGCCATGGCGTGCCCCAACAATGAGAAGCAAGCCGTGCAAGTGATCGGGCATCACCACATACGCATCCAGCCTCACGTGGGGATAGGGGTCCGGCATCTCGCGCCAGCAGGCGCGAGCGATTTCGCCCGTCTTAGTCAGGATAATCGCATCCCCACTCACGACGGCGAGAAAGGGCACTCGATCCCGACTGGGGATGGTAATGAAGTACGCGCCCGGGAGTGAGTAGTCGAAGTCTTGT
>JAPLGX010000088.1 GCA_026389925.1 Chloroflexota bacterium | reverse complement strand
GCTCGCCGTTTGCGCGCCGCAACGCCCCATGCACCTCGACGACTTCGACTACTCCCTGCCGCCCGCGTTTATCGCCCAGACCCCGATCGAGCCGCGTGATGCCGCCCGGCTTCTCCTGCTCGACCGCACCCATCCCGGGCTGGGCGACCACCACATCTGCGATCTGCCGCAACTCCTCAAACCCGGCGACCTGCTCGTGTTCAACGACACGCGAGTGCTGCCGGCGCGCTTGTGGGCGCGCAAACGGCGGACGGGCGGGCGAGTGGAAATCCTGCTCCTGCGGCTGGAGGCCGCTCAGACGTGGGAAGCGCTGGTTGGCGGGAAGGGGCTGCGTCCCGGCGTCGAGCTCGAACTGGTGGGGAGGCCGGTTGAGGTAGGGACGCCGGCCGCGCCAATCTTCGTGCGGATCGAGCACGATCTGGGCGGCGCACGCCGGCTGCTCCATTTCTCTTCGCCGATGACTCCCGAACTCGAGCGCGTCGGCGAAATGCCGCTGCCTCCCTATATCCACGAGCGGCTGGTAGACCCGGGCCGGTATCAGACCATCTACGCCCGCTGGCCCGGATCGGCGGCGGCGCCGACGGCAGGCCTGCATTTCACACCGGGGTTACTGCGCGAGCTGGAAGCGCGCGGCATCGGCCTGGCCTACGTCACGTTGCACGTGGGGCTCGACACCTTTGCGCCCATCACCGAGACAAATGTTGAATCGCATGCCATGCACAGCGAGTGGATGAGCCTCTCCCGCGGGGCGGCGGAGCGCGTCAATCGAGCCCGCGCTGCGGGTGGGCGCGTGATTGCGGTAGGCACGACCAGCGTACGCGCACTTGAGAGCGCGGCGGAGCAGGCCGAGCGCCAGGGGGACCCCAACCAACTGGCCGCGTGGGAAGGGGCCACCCGCCTGTACATCGTTCCTGGCTACCGTTTCCGCATTGTGCAGGGGATGGTCACGAATTTCCACCTGCCGCGATCGACGCTCCTGGTCATGGTGAGCGCCTTTGCCGGCCGAGAGCGAATCCTGGCGGCTTATGCGGAAGCCCAGGCTCGCGGCTACCGTTTCTATTCTTTCGGGGATGCAATGCTGATCCTTTGACTGGCGAGCACTTCGCTCCGTCCGGCGCGGTGAAGATCGAACGGGAGGCGCGCGAATCCGCCAATTGCTGTAAACTAATCGCGGTCACTTGCAGCTCGTCAGGAAAAGAAGAGAAATGGGCGAATACTTTACGCGGGACGATTTTCAGCGCGCGGCCGAGGTCATCGCCAGGCGCACTTCCCTCAAACCCAAGGTGGGGATGATTCTCGGCTCCGGGCTCGGACAACTGGCGCAGGCGATCGAGACGCCCGTCCGCATCCCGTATGGTGAGATTCCCGGCTGGCCCACCTCAACGGTGGAAGGGCACGTCGGCAGCCTGGTGGTTGGCACCCTGGAGGGCCAGGCGGTGGCGGTCCTGCAGGGTCGGGTGCACTACTACGAAGGCTATACGATGGCGCAGATCGGCCTGCCGATCCGCACATTGCAGATGGCGGGCGTCGGCACGTTCATCATCACCAATGCTGCCGGCGGGGTGAACCCAGAGTTCCACCCGGGCGAGGTGATGCTGATCACCGACCACCTCAACCTGATCGGCATGGCCGGGCTCTCGCCGCTGCGCGGGCCGAATGACGATCGGCTTGGCCCACGCTTCCCCGACATGAGCCGTGCCTACAACCGGGAGTTGATGGCCCTGGCGCGTGAAACGGCACGCGCGCAGGGCATCCTGCTGCGCGAGGGCGTGTACGTGTGCCTGGCCGGCCCGGCCTTTGAGACACCGGCCGACCTGCGCTTCCTGCGTATGGCCGGCGCCGATGCGGTGGGCATGTCGACCGTTCCGGAAGTCGTCGCGGCGCACCATGCAGGCAGCCGCGTGCTCGGGTTCTCGGGCATCAGCAACAAGGCCAATCTCGATGGCACGACCGTGACCACGCACGAGGAAGTTCTCGCGGCAGGGAAAGAGATCGCCCCCAAGCTCGAGCGGCTGGTCCGCGGCGTGCTGCGCGGACTGTAGCCGACCTCATGCTGGCTCTGCTGCGCTTCCTGCGTCCCCTCGAGTTGGTGATCTATGCGCTGCTGGCGCTGGGGGTGCTGGCCAACGCGCGCCACATTGTGCTTGCCCGCGGCGAGCTGCGCAAGACCATCTTCGGGCTCGAACGCGAAGCCCTGGATTCGCGCCAGAGGCGCGCCTACCTCACCATTGCGCTGCTTGGCCTGGCCGGCGGATTGGTGTTTGCGGCCGTCAACCTGGCTCTGCCGAGCCTGGAACGCGCGGAGCTCGTGCGCACAACCGGCTCGAGCGAGCTCCAGCCCACACCCAGCCCCACCGCGTTTGTGCTGTTTGGCGTCGATCTGAGCGGCTGCACCAACCCGCGCGCCACCATCACTTCGCCCACGCCGGGACAGGCGGTGCAGGGGGAAGTGGAACTGCGAGGCAGCGCCAACATCGACCAGTTCGCCTTCTACAAGTACGAGCTCTCGAATCCGGAGGCGGGCGACGTGTGGGTCACGCTGGCGGCCTCCAACACGCCGGTGACTGAGGATGTGCTGGGCATGTGGGACAGCACCACCGTACCCCCCGGGGTTTACCACATGCGTCTGATTGTCACCGATTCGCAGGGCAACTCGCCCCGCGCCTGTATCGTGCCGGTTCAGGTGCTGGCCAGCCCGGTGCGCTAGCGGCTCGGAAGGCGATCAAGGATCTGTCAGCGCAGGCTGTGCGCGCTCCGCAAAGAGGATGAAAACCGACAGAGCGCTTTGGGTCAACAGGCCGCCCCACCTGGCGCAGCCCACGCCGCGACGACGCAGCCTGTGTCGAGGGGAGCGGGCATACCGGCCACGCGAGCCGTACGCAAGATGCGAGGCGGACTTGAGTACGATGCTGGCGAATAGGCCGCGGGGGGCCGACTTCTCGCGGAAAGAGAACACTCGATGAGAGCCCAGGTGATACAATCCCTCACGAACGCATCCTGAGAGGTGTTGTTGCCTGTCGCGCGGTGCATCGTCGGTAAATGGTAGCCTTTCTCCTAACCGTCCTCCCCACGCTCAACCGCATCCTGGTTGCGGGGATCGCCATCACGGCGTTCTCCCTGCTCTTGTTTTGCCTCAACTTCAATCTGCGTGAACGCGTCGCCCGTGCTTTCGCGGTCATCCTGGCGTGCGTCACCCTGATTGCTGTCTCTTCGGTACTGGCCTCGACCTCGTCGACCTTGGCAGAGGCCGAGATGTGGCTGCGCATTCAGTGGGTGGGGACGGCCATTCTGCCCTCCGCCTACCTTCACTTTTCGGACGCGCTGCTGGCGAGCACCGGACGCCCCTCGCGCGGGAGGCGCCGCCTAGCGGTGCGCGCAATGTACCTGGTCAGCACGGTCCTCATCTACCTGGCCACGCTCACCGACACGATCGTGGCGCGGGTGCGCGTGACGGCGGGCGAAGCCCACCTGCTGGCCGGTCCGGGCTTCTGGATCGTGCCGGTATTCTTTACCGGCCTGCTCGCGCTCACCGGCGTCAACCTGGTGCGCGCCTACCGCCGCTGCCAGACCTCGACCAGCCGCCGCCGCATGCTGTACCTGATCAGTGGATCTGCCGCCCCGGCGCTGGCCTCTTTTCCTTTTCTGGTCTTTGCTGGCGAGGCGGCCTCGGTCCACCCGCTGCTCTTCTGGCTGGTGGTGATATCGAGCAACTGCCTGGTGGCTGCTTTGCTGGTGGTTATGGCCTACGCCACCGCCTATTTCGGCGTGAGCCTGACCGACCGGGTGATCAAGGGGCGCTTGTTCCAATGGCTGCTGCGCGGGCCGATCGTGGCCGCCACCACGCTCGCCGTCATGGTGATTTTCGGTGCGCTGGCGCGGGCGGTGGGCATGCCCAACACACGCGCTGTGCCGTTGGCCGTCGTGGCAACGATCGTGATGTTGCAGTTCCTGATCACGCTGCTGCGCATTCCCCTGGGGCGGCGATTGTTCTACGGATCTCTTGCGGACCGCGCCGACCTGCGGCGACTGGAAACACTTGAAGAGCGCGTGCTGACGCGTTCGGACCTGCGTCAATTCCTCGAGACCCTGCTCGCCGGCCTGTGCGACCTGCTGCGCGTGCCGGCGGCATTCATTGTTGAGCGATCGCCGGAGGGCAGCACGTCCTTCGAGGCAGGTGTCGGTCCGCAGGAGCTCTTGCCGCTGCGGGCCGATCTCTCGAGCATCCCCCCGCCGCACCTGCAGGCCGCCGGACCCGACGCAGAGAGCATCTTCCGCTGGGGGCAGTACTGGCTTCTTCCGCTGCACGCGCCGGAGAGTGGCGAGGTGATCGGGCTCTTGGGCATAGCCTCGCACGAGGACCGCCTGGATCTTGGGCCGGAGGCGCTTGAGTCGCTCATGCGCCTTTCGCAACGCGCGGCACAGGCGTTGCAGGATCGCCGATTGCAGCAGGAGGTTTTCGCCAGCGTCGACCGGCTGGTGCCCGAGGTGGAGCGCATCCAGCGCTTGAGCGCCGCTGCGCGCTATGGACAGGCGCGCCTGCTGGCCTCGCCGGGCGAGGGGTTGCCGCCGGACGCGGATCTGGCACAGTGGGTGCGCGAGGCCCTCAGCCACTACTGGGGCGGACCCAAGCTCACCCAGAGCCCATTGCTCAACCTGCGCGTGGTCCAGCAAGAACTGGAGGCACACGATGGCAATTCGGTGAATGCGCTGCGCAGCGTGCTGCGGCGGGCGATCGAACGCGTCCGCCCGGAGGGCGAGCGCCGCTTCACCAGCGAATGGCTGCTGTATAACATCCTCGAGATGAAATTCGTCCAAGGCCGGCGCGTGCGCGATATTGCCGGTCACCTGGCTGTGTCGGAGGCCGACCTGTATCGCAAGCAGCGTGTGGCCCTGGATGAAGTGACGCGCGTCATCATCGAAATGGAGCGGCGGTCGCACGACCGCGCTACCGACTACGACATCGTCGGCTAGCGCAGCGCCTCTCCTGGCCCGCGGGAGCCCCGGCGCGATGCGGGGGGCCCGCCCTCATCGAGCGAGGTCAACATCATGGCGAGCGAAAAAGCAGGAGTCCGTCGGGAAGAGGCCGTGCTGTGGGAGACGGGAGGCGCCGCGGCGCAAGACGAGGCCTGGTGGGCCTCGGTCATGCAGGAGGAACATCGCGGGTATTCCCCGCGCGGCCGGGCCGGCGCGCCCGCAGAGCGCTGTGCGGGCCCGCCGTTGGATTGGTCGCGCGCGCGCGGGCTGTATGAGCAGGATGGCCTCGCCCAGGTAAACGCGGTGGGCTGCAACCGCGGCGGGCTGCTGGTGGAGGCTGAAGGGCTGCGCGGCTTCGTCCCCGCCTCGCACGTCATGGGCTTGCCGGCCCTGACCTCCGAGGAGGAGCGGCACGACCTCATGCTTCGGCGGGTGGGCTCGCCCATGTGCGTCAAGATTATCGAGTTCGACCCGGAGCGAGGGCGCATCGTTTTCTCCGAGCGCGCCGCCCAGGCCGGGCCGGGCTGCCGCGCCAGCCT
>JAPLGX010000374.1 GCA_026389925.1 Chloroflexota bacterium | reverse complement strand
AGTACAGGGTGCATTCAGCTGAAGGATGGAGCCGGAGCAGCGGGGGTATCTGCCCATCGGCTTGCACCTCGAGCCCGAGAGTCTAGCATGCCCAGAGTCCCCCGGGGTCCACAAAGTCTTCCCTCTGGTCCCCGTGGAGCGATTCGTTTATGGCGGTGTTGCCTTGGCCGCCTCCAAGTTGGCGGGCTCGGCATTTCAGGGTCTGATGAGCGCCACAAGTCGGAATCATCACTTGGCATCAAGGCCCAAGTCCTTCGCAAGAGCCCGCAACGTATGATGTGCACCAAAGCATTGAAACGGCTATCCGGCTCGGGCTGTGGGTGGGCGGCAAACGCCATGCTATCATCTATCTCCTGATGCTGTCGCGTGGGACGGCCTCCTTGCCGCTCACCCACGCCCCTTTCCCTGCCTGGCATCTGGGAGGTCCCGGCAGATTCTCGAGCGTTGAGCGTCGGAACCGGCAAGGCAGATACTTGACGGTTCGCCCCCTAGACAACACACCCCTGCTCCCGTTCGCAGCACGACGGTGTAGAGGTGTATCCACGGCGAACTGCGCGCATGCCGAGGGAAGCGCAGTTGCCATACATCACACAGAGAAGGATAGTCGACGCATGGACAGTTCCGTTGAGTGCAGGGGGATGGCCACGGGGGGCAATTGCTCTGGACGAGGCATAGGGCGCAGCACCTTCTCCCGACTGGAGTTCGTTATTGCTGTCATCGTGCCCGCCATTGTTTTCGCAGGCTACTCCTACATCGCGGGACAGGACAGCAACTGGGATTTAATGAACTATCATCTCTACATTCCCTTCCGTTCATTTCACAAGGGGCTCGGCAACGACTTCTTCCCCGCACAGATCCAGACATACCTCCCGCCCTTCGTCCAGATACCCTACTACGTTCTCTACAGCATACTTCCTCCGATCCCGTTGGGAATGCTCTTTGGGGCCATTCACGGCATGAATGCCTCCGTCGTCTATGCCATTGCGCGGCTTCAATTTGCACACCATGGTCGCCAGACCAGTGTATTGCTGGCGCTCATTGCGACCGTTATTGGAGCCTCCGCATCCGTTTTTGTGTCGGAGGTGGGCACAAGCTTCCCGGACATACTCGTCAGCCTGCTGGTGATGCTCTCCTTGCTACTCGGTTTGCGGGGCTTTGTTGTCGGATCTCGGAAGAGCAGGGCGTTGTTGCTCGCATCGGGATTCGTCATGGGCTGCTCGACAGGCCTAAGGTACACCGATGTTGTGTTTCTCCTAGCTTTCGTCGGCGCGTCGTGTGTGTTTTGGCCGAAGGGCGGCAAACGCTTCTACAGACTGATGGCGATGTACGCGGTTGGCAGCATCGTGGGCTTTCTTACGACCTTCGCGCCATGGGGCGCGCTACTCGAGGCGAGATTCGGAAATCCGTTCTTTCCCTTTCTCAACGGAGTCTTTCAATCCCCCTACGCGCAACTCGCGAACTGGCGTGACCAAAGATGGGTGCTCCACTCGTTGGAGGATGTCGTCTTGTATCCGGTTCGGCTCGCACTGGGCGCGGCCAACGTCACGACCGAGGTTTATGTCAGGGACCCAAGGTATCTTTGCCTAACGGTTGGCATCTTCCTGGCTATCGCGGGGGCCGGGGCCAGAGGGTTGGCGTTCTCCGCGCGTTCCCCATCAGCCGGGCAAATCGGCACCGGGGCATTCAAGTCTCAGAGGGGTTCTCTATTCCTGGTAACCTACGTGAGCATGAGCTACTTCCTTTGGCTAGCCCTTTTCGCATACGGGCGATACGCCATTCCTGTTGAACTCTTGAGCGGGGTCGCCCTTCTGCTCATCATCGACTTCTTCGTGAAGGGACGGATCCCCAAGATCCTCGCCGCGCTCGTCCTTTGCATCGCCCTCCTACTCCTTGGCCGTGCCGCTTCGTGGGGCCGCATCGAGTGGGGCGCCCCCATCACCGAAATCGATACAACATCCTTCTCCCAGATGGCGAGGGCCGATGCCATGTATGTCGTCGGAGCAGGAGCAGAGCCCATCTCCTATGTTGTACTCGGCTTTCCCACGTCCGCCCGCTTCATTCGACTCGATGGCAACCAGTTAGGTTTCGTCTCGGCCAGGTTCGACGGTGAGATCTGTCAGGCGCTCTCCCAACACAAGGGGCCCATCTACTATCTCGAGTTGGTCCGCATTGCGGCGAGAGAGGGATACGCTCCGGTGAGAGACACAGCCCGGCTGGCACGCTTTGGGGTTCGCCCAAGCGACAGGATGGCATTCCAATTCAGCACGCGCATGCACGGATTCAACGTCTACGAGGCGTCATTCGGGGATTGCAGGTAGCCGCGTGGATGGGCCCATCTTCCGGATGTGGCCTGCTGCACGTCCGCGTCGACCACGCGATTTGTGTCGCGGCCGCGAATCTCAGAACGGGTGTAACGCCTGCCGGCTTCCATGCTGTTGTCTCGTCCCTCATGGTCCGCCCGCCGATGGTGCTTGGCTCTCCCAAGCCCATCGCGAAGAATGCGGCGCACCGGGAAGGATGCGGCACTGATGCCCACCCCGCGATCGCCCACCCCCTTTCCTGCACCGCCTCGGGTAGCGCGCTGTCATTCCCCGCCTGGGCCAGATCGTCGGGGAAGGGCCGAATGGTCATCGTGCCATGCGTTGGGGATCCTGGAGAATACGCTGGCGAGTTCCAAGAGCCGAAAGTTTAGCGTATGAATGATCACTCCGACCGCACCCGACAGGAGGCCCAAGAAGGCGCAGCCGAACGAAATGATCAAAGACCACAGCGCGCTTGCGTCTGGAACATGCGCTATCGTGGGGATCTGAGCAGCACCGCCGAGAAA
>JAPLGX010000140.1 GCA_026389925.1 Chloroflexota bacterium | reverse complement strand
GACTCTCTCACCGACTGCTCGCGCCGGCCGCCGTCGGCGTGTGCTTCGGGCTGAGCGAGCCAATCCGCAAGATTCCCTATTATGGAGCGTGTGCTGTAGGTCCGCTAACGGCGGGTCGATGGCAGGGAGATGGTAAGCATGGGTGAATCGCGCCGCGTTCGCGTTTGGCTGAGCTTGGTCGTCCCGTTCGCGGTCCTGGTTGTTGTGCCAGTGGTCATCCTCCTGCTGACCAGTTGGCCGCGCAACAGCTGGCAAGTGAGTCCCCTGGCGAATGCGGCCCTTCCCGCCGTTGGACTGCTTTTCGTCCTTCTTGGGCTTGTGCTACTCAGCGCGACCGTCCGCCTGTTTTCGCAACGAGGAGAAGGAACACTTGCGCCGTGGGATCCGCCGAAGTATCTCGTCGTGCGCGGGATCTACCGGCACGTGCGCAACCCGATGCATACAGGTGTTTTCGCGGTGCTCTTCGGCGAGGCGTTCCTGTTGCGTTCGACCGCCATCCTCATCCTGGCAGTCGCCGGCGTCATCATTCACCTCTTCTACATCCCGCTCTCGGAAGAGCGCGGGCTGGAGGCGCGCTTCGGCGAGGCGTATCGCGAGTACAAACGCAACGTGCCGCGGTGGATTCCGAGACGCAAGCCGTGGATGGGTACCGATAAGCCCATCGATTAGATAGGAACCCGCAGGCATGTTCATGTAGGTATCACTTCCTACCCACACCCAATCATTCGTCGGAGCCTCTCACGCGAAAACGAAACCTGATCCTCCTCTCGCCCCTCGCCGTGCTCGCCCTCAGCAACGCCAGCATCCGGATTGCGGAACGCTTCTTGGGAGTCTGGGCATGGGTGCCTTGGATCATCGTCTACTGGCGGTTCCTATTCATCCTCGTCCTCTACGGCGGCGGCATCGCAGCCATCCGGCGCTGAATGGCGCCGCCCATCTGAAGCTGGCTGTGGTCGGCGCTGGCAATCTTGCCCGCCCTGCCCCGCTCTCACCTTGATCCTCAGCTCGAGCGACCTGCTCCGGCCCGTCGCCATCTGGGTGCCCTGGCTCATCGTGGGGCTGGTCAACCCGTTTGCCGAAGAGTGGTATTGGAGGGGCCTGCTGCTCGATGCTGCCAAGGTATGGTCAAGTTGGCTGGTCATCCCCTTGGTGAGCGTGCTCTTCTCGTTGAACCATTTGCTCGGCATCGGGGTGACATCGCTTGGCGGGGTGCCGTGGCACGAGCCACAAGCTGACGCGCGGCTCATATCCGGGGCGCCACCTATTGCATCAGGCGTGGTCGATCGGTGAGGAGCGTTGAAATGCAGACGGACGCCAAGCATTTGGCGCTACGACGTGCGGTCGTTGCACTGTGGGCCAGCGATGTGCCCACGACCGCCCGCTTCTACCGCGACGCGGTCGGCCTTGTAACGAGGCCCCATCCTGGCGAGAGACCGCACTTCGACCTGGGCGGCACCTGCCTGACCATCCTTGAAGGTCATCCACACCCGGCCGAGGACGCTGTTCCTATGTTGGAGCCGCCAAGCCCCGTTCTCCGGCATCCGCGCCTGGACACGCCGGCCGTATCGGTCGCGTGCCCGGATAATCCCTGGTTTGCAGGCTTGCCGCCGCTCAGCCTCGGACGTGGTAGTCGCCGACGACGACCCACTTATACGTCGTCAGTTCCCGCAGCCCCATCGGGCCACGTGCGTGCAGCCGCTGCGTGGAAATCGCCACTTCGGCTCCCAGGCCGAGCTGGCTGCCATCGGTGAAACGTGTGCTGGCGTTGACATAGACGAGGGCAGAGTCGATCTCTTCCATGAACCGCCGCGCGTTTTCCTCGTTCGAGGTGAGAATGCCGTCCGAGTGGCCTGTGCTGTGCAGGTGGATGTGCTCCATCGCCTCGGCGAGGCTATCGACGACCTTCAGCCCAAGCACCAGGGACAGCCATTCTGTGTCGAAATCCTGCGGGCCAGCGAGACGCACCGACTCGGGGAGCGCGAGGTCTCGGTCCGCCGCCGCGGCATTCTTCGGGCCGGGGGTGGAAGCGAGAAAGGCCAGGGCGCTCGGGTCTGCCCGGAAAACCACGCCATCGGCGGAGAGCATCTGAACCAGCGCCGGGAGGAACTCGGCGGCCCGGGAGCGGTGCACAAGCACGGTGTCGAGGGCGTTGCAGACCGTCGGCCGCTGGGTCTTGGCGTTGTGTATCACCCGGCAAGCCGCATTGAGATCGACCGTCTCGTCGACGAACAGGTGACAGATCCCGATCCCGCCGGTGATGACAGGGATCGAGCTGTTGTGGCGGCAGAACTCATGCAAGGGGTTGCCGCCGCGTGGGATGATCAGGTCGACGTAGGCGTCGAGATGCAGAAGTTCCGTCACTCTGGCACGGTCAGGGTCATCGATGAATTGCACCGCATCGACCGGGAGATTGGCGGCGCGCAGCGCCTGGTGCACCACCTCCACCAGTGCCCGGTTGGACCGCAGTGTCTCGCTCCCGCCGCGCAGAATCACGGCATTGCCGGTCTTGAGCGCCAGTCCCGCGACGTCGATCGTGACATTGGGGCGCGATTCGTAGATGACTCCCAGCACGCCAAGAGGGACGCGCCGCTTATGCGCTCGGAGCCCGTTGGCGAGGGTCTTGGATTCGAACGTTTCACCGACCGGATCGGGGAGTGAGGCGACGCTCCGAACGTCTGCGGCGATACCTTCCAGGCGCGCAGGAGTCAGGGTCAGGCGATCGACCATTGCGGGGCTCAAGCCGGCCTGCTGCGCGGCGCGGACATCGGCCTGGTTCGCCGCCAGGATGACTGCCTGGTGCGCGATCAGGGCATCCGCCAGGAGATTTAGGCCGCGGTCCTTCGCCTCCGTTGACAGCCTGGCCAGCGTACGGGCGGCCTGTCGAGCGCGCGCTCCAACCTCAATCAACACGATCTGCCTCGACATGATCCGTGCGCCGGGGCTCACAGGAGGACGAGGTCGTTATGATGGATGACTTCGTCGCCATAGCGGTAGCCTAGCAGCCCTTCGATGTCGTCCGAATGTCGCCGCAGCAGACGAGTGAGATCGGCGGCCCGATAGTTGACCATGCCGCGTGCCATCTCCCGGCCGGAAGAGTCGAGAATCCGGACGGTGTCTCCGCGTTCGAAGGCACCCTCGACGGCGGCAACCCCGACAGGAAGCAGGCTGCCTCCCCGCCGCAGGGCCTGGGCGGCGCCATCGTCCACGGCGAGACTGCCAGCCGCACTTCCCGCCAGGAGAAAGCGCCTGCGACTATCAATCGCCGAGTCCAGAGCCCGGAAGTGCGTTCCGACATGTTCGCCCGCGGCAAGCCGCGTCAGGACATCCGGGTCACTTCCGCGGGCGATGATCACCGTCGTCCCCGAGCGACGGGCCAGGTTGGCGGCTTGCAGCTTGGTCACCATGCCGCCGGTCCCCACGCCCGACGACATTCCGCCGGCCGCCTCCCAAAGGGAAGGTGGGATCTCGTCGGTGAGGACCTCGCTGATCAGCTGTGCGGTCGGGTCGTGGCGCGGATCGGCTGTGAACACTCCCGGCTGATCGGTCAGCAGGATCAGCATGTCAGCGTCGACCAGGTTCGCCACCAGCGCGGACAGGTTGTCGTTATCTCCCACGCGGATCTCTTCCGTCGCCACCGTGTCGTTCTCATTGACAATGGGCAGCAGTTGATGGCTCAGGAGCGCCGAGAGCGTGTTGCGGGCATTCAGGTAGCTGCGCCGGTTGTCGAGATCGGCGCGCGTCAGCAGAACCTGCGCCACCGTGATGCCATACAGTCCGAATATCCGTTCGTAGACCGCAATCAGGCGCGGCTGGCCGACGGCGGCGAGCATCTGCTTGGCGGGAATGTCCTTGGGCAGCTGCGGGAAGCCCAGCGTCTCCCGTCCGGTGGCCACCGCCCCCGAGGTCACCAGGACGACCTCGTTTCCGGCGGTGCGCAGGTTCGAGATCTGGCGGGCGAGATCGACAAGGGTCGGTGGAGAAAGCCGGTTGGTCCCAGCCGTCAGGGTCGACGTGCCGATCTTGATGACAAGACGGGCTGGGGGCAGAGGCATTTGGCTCATCGTCAGTGGATATCACAACACACAGGGCGCTTCATCGGGATGGCCCCGGCGGCATGAGAGGCGTGCCGTTCTCCGAACGGAGGTTCAACATGCCTCCTTGCCTTGCGACCCAGTCCCGCCATCATAACCGTTCGGCGGGCCTCCGACAAGCTTCGACAGGCCGCGGCGGGCCGATCTGCAACCCTCTCATCCTACGCGAGGACACCGCGCTCCCGCATCTCGCGGCGGTGCTGACACGGATCGAAAAGGGATGCCAGTCGGGTGGCCTCACCCCACAGGCCGCAGTTCGTCTGCGGCAGGAGTGTCCAGACGTCGAACGGGTACGGCGCGCCGCCAGGGCACTGGTGCGCAATATTCCTAATTCGGAACCATTGTTACAGGTCGCATCTTGTCAACCCGTTGCTGAGAAGGCATCGAGCATGGTAGATTCGCGCTGGCGGCGCTGGAGAGCGTAGCCGCCAGCGTTCAGTGATGGCCGGGCTCGACCGGGCCCGAAAAGGATGACATGGACATAAGACCCTCTCGCCGCCTTCACGTGTGGCTGAGC
>JAPLGX010000051.1 GCA_026389925.1 Chloroflexota bacterium | reverse complement strand
ATGCGAGCTGTGCCCCCGTCTGGATCTGAGCCCTCACGCGCGTCGACGCGGCGCGCGCTCACGGCCCGGCCGGCGCCAGGTAATTCTGTACGCCCCAGCCCTTGCGCGATTGGTCGATCAATCCCTCCAGATACCACCAGGTGTAGCCGTCGCTCTCGCGCGGACCGTCGCGCACCATGAACACTTCGTTGTCGAGCGCGACCAGCAAGATGCGCCCGCCGAGCGAGGGCGCCTCGCGCAGGCGCAACCCATCGCGCCCCGTTCCCACCACCGAGACCGTTCCGCCCACCCCGAGGAACCCGGGCAGAGGGGTCGGCGCGATGGGTGTCGCCGTCTCTTCGCCGGGGATGACCACGGCCTGCGGCGGGGTGAGTGTGGGCGGCGGCAGCACGGTAAAGAGCGGCTGGGCGCTGGCGCTGGGTGTGGGCAGCGGCCAGGCGACCATGACCGCCCAGCCGATGAGGATCGCGCTCACGGCAAGGATCACGGCCAGCAGCCATGTCCACCACGGAATGAGCGGGCGGGGGGCGCGAGGGGGAGAGGATGTTGGATCGGGCATGCCTCGTCAGGTTCTCGCTTTCTTGCGCTTCTCGAGCCAGGCGACCAGGCGCGCACGAGGCCAGGCGGTGATCACCTGGGCCGGGGTGAGCCAGGCGCGGCGAGCCACGCCCACGCCGTACTCGCGCAGCGCGAATTCCTCGGGGCTGTGGGCATCGGTGTTGACCGCGAGCAGGCATCCCACGTCGGCGGCGCGGCGCGCATGCGCGTCGGAGAGGTCGAGGCGCGCCGGATGCGAATCGATCTCGAGCGCGACACCGTGGCGCGCCGCCTCCGCAAACAGCGCTTCCATGTCGATGTCGGCCGGCTCGCGCTCGGGGATGAGCCGCCCTGAGGGATGGCCGATGAAGTGCACGCCCGGGTGGCGCGCCGCGCCCACCAGGCGGGCGGTGATCTTCTCGCGCGGCTGGCGCAGCGAGGTATGGGCCGAGGCGATGACCACATCCAGCTGAGCGAGCACATCGTCCTCGTAATCAAGCTGTCCGTCGGCGCGGATCTCGACCTCGGCGCCTTGCAGAATGAGGATGGAGTCGCCCAGCGCGCGCTGCACGCGCTGGATTTCCGCAGATCGGCACGCATCTGGCGCAGCTCGAGCAGGTCCGGCAGCCGGCCGGCCTGAGCGGCCTCGATCTCGCCGTGATCTTCGCGGAGTTCCGGCGCAATCCACTCGAGGCCCAGCCGTTCGTAGACCTCCTCTTCGCGTGCACACAGGATTTCTTTGCCGCTCGCGCGGGTCAGCGCGTGCTCGGAGAGCGAGAGGCCGCGCTTGAGCGCGATCTCGCGCAGGTGGACGTTGTGCTCCTTCGAGCCGGTGGCGTACTGCAAGGCGGTCCCGAAGCGTTCGGGCGGGTGAACCCAGATTTGCGCACGCACGCCGCCCGTGAGTTCGACTGAGGTCTTGGTCGGCCCGCGGGCGATGACTTGCGTCACATGCGGATCGGCGATGAAGTCATCCATCACCGCCTCGGGGTCCGACGCGGCGGCCAGGAAATCCAGGTCGCCGATCGTTTCCTTGCGGCGGCGCAGGCTGCCGGCGGCCTCGGCCGCGCGTACCTTCTTCGACTCGCGCAACCGCGCGAGCAGCGCCTGCGCCAGCGGCCAGGCCTGCCCGATGGGAATGCGGTCGGTGCGCCGGGCGAGGGCGGCGATGCCCGAGAGGATCCCGGCCTCGACGCCCGGGCCCATGCCCTTCATCGTGCGCAGGCGCCCATTCTTGGCGGCCGCCTCCAGGCCCGGCAGGTCCGTGATACCCAGCTCTTTCCAGAAGCGCGCGGCGCGCTTCGGCCCCACGCCGCCGATCTTCAGGAGATCGAGCAGCGTCGCGGGAACTTTCTCTTTTTCGCGTTCGAGCGCCGGGAGTTGACCGGTGGCGAGGATCTCTTCGATCTTTGCGGCGATGGCTTCGCCCACGCCGGGGAGGGTGCGCAGTTCGCCCGCTGCGGCGATTTCTGCGAGATCCCGGCCCAGCCCGCGCAAGGTCTCGGCCGCGCGGTGATAGGCGTTGACGCGGAAGGCGCTCTCGCCCCCGAGCTCGAGCACCGAGCCCAGGTCGTCGAAGAGCTGGGCGACGGCGCGGTTATCGAGCTTCATGATTGCGCCTGGGGTATGCGTGTGCTATGCTTGCCGCTTCGGAGCCCATGCGATGATTGAAGTCGTCGGCAACCTTCACATGCACACGCCCTATTCCGACGGGGCATTGTATCACGCGGATTTGGCCCAGGTTGCGCTCCAGGCCGGGCTCGATTTCATCTGCGTCACCGATCACAACGTCTACGTGCAGGGGGTGGAGCGCTACCACGCCTCCGCCGACGGCCGCCGCAGCCTGCTGCTCTTGGTGAGCGAAGAAATCCACGACCAGATTCGCGAGCCGCAGAAGAATCACCTGCTGACCTTCGGCATCGATCGCGAGCTCTCGACCCTGGCCCAAGACCCGCAGCACCTGCTGGAGGCGGTGCGCGCTTCGGGCGCGTTTGCCTTCATCGCTCACCCTTATGAGGAGGCCGCGCCGGTCATCGGCGAGGACGACCTGGGCTGGGTCGACTGGCACGTCAGCGGCTATGCGGGGATCGAGCTGTGGAATTACATGAGCGAGTTCAAGTCGCTCCTGCGCACTCTGCCGGCCATGCTCTTCTATGCCTTCAACCCCGAGCGCGGCATTCGCGGGCCGTTCCCGCAAACCCTCGCCCTGTGGGATGATCTCTTGGCCCGCGGGCAGCGGGTGGCGGTCCTCGGGGGCTCGGATGCACACGGCCAGGCCTACTGGCTCGGTCCGCTGCGGCGGGTGGTCTTCCCCTATGCTTATCTCTTCCGCGCGGTCAACACACATCTCCTGCTTGAGCAGCCGCTCTCGGGCGATTTCGCGCGCGACCGGGCCTCGGTGCTCGACGCGCTGCGGCTCGGGCGCGGCTGGGTCGGGTACGACCTGCCGGCGCCGACGCGCCACTTTCGCCTGTGGGCGGAGGCCGATGGGCGCACATTGCAGATGGGCGAGGCCGGGCGGCTGCCCAAAGGCGGCGCCCAAGTATTCGCCAGCCTGCCCCTTGCGGCGCACGTCAAGCTCGTGCGCGCCGGTGAGGGCGTGGTCTGGGAGGCCATGAGCGACCATGTCGACTACAAGGCCACTCTGCGCGGTGCCTATCGCCTGGAAGCCTGGCGGCGTTTCCGCGGGCGTGAACGCGGCTGGATCTTCTCCAACCCTATCTATCTGACGGAGTAAAGAAGAGCCATGACCTCTCGTAAGCATGTGTCCGTGTTACTCATCCTGGCTCCAGTGCTCCTTGCCCTGGCGTGTGTCCTGCCCTCAACCGCAGGCCTTGAGGCCACAGCGCAGGGCCTCCTGGCTCGCGCGACGAATGCGCTGGGGAGTGTTGGGGGGCTGGGCACTTCATGGGGCACGATCGAGGCCCAGGCCACGCACATTCTCGGCACGGCCATCTCTGGCGCGGAGGCGACGCTCTCGGGCATGCTGACCAAGCAAGCCGCGATCGGCACGCCGCCTCCGCCGTCTGCGGACCCCGAGACGGCCAGCATCTCGGGTGAGATCCTCACCACGACCTCGGAGCGCCCGGCTTTGCGCTTGTTCGCGCGGGAGGTGGTGTTGGGCCGCGTGTACTCGGTGGAGGTGGCGCAAGGTCAGCCCACTTTTACGATCGATCACCTGCCTGCAGGAACGTATGTGGTCGTTGCCTGGTATGCGCCGCAGGGCGTGGCGGGCGGTTACACCTCCGACCTGACCCTCGCGGCGGCGAGCGTCGAGGAGCAGGATGCCTGCGGGCATGCGCTGGTGCTCGTGAAGGTCGAGGCAGGTCAGGCCTTTACCGGCGCCGACATTCGCTGTTGGGGCGCGAACTTCTTTACCTGGATCACGCCCGCGCCGTAGGCGGCTCACGCGCACGACCTCGATTGGAGGAGGATCCCGATGACCGTCTCCCGCACGTCCACGCCAGGTCCGTTCGCCAAGTTCCTGGCGGTGCTCTTCATCCTCCTCTTTAGCGTGACCACGCCCCTGGTAGTGCTCGGTCTGGTCGCGCGCGGGCTGCTCTTCAACCCGGCTTTCTACAAGCGCGCCCTGGCGCAGGCGGACGTGTATCGTGAGCTGCCGCGGGCGGTGGCGAGCCAACTCGCCGCCTCGGTGGTCGCCAACCCGCCCGAGGCCACGGCCGGGGCGCAGGGCGAGGGCGAGCCGGGTCTGGGCGCGGTGTTCGCTGCCCTTCCCCCGCAGCTTGTTGAGTCGCTCATGGTGCGGCTCATCCCTCCGGATTGGATGCAGGCCCAAGTGGAGGGCGTGATCGATCAGGTGGTCGCCTACCTCGACCATGGGCAGGGCGCGCCGACGCTCACGATTTCGCTTGCGGAAGTCAAAACCAACTTGCGCCAGGGCGCGCTCGAGAGTGCGCTGCGCGAGGTCATTGCCGGGCTGCCGCCGTGCACGGCCGAGCAACTGCTCACCTTCGGCGGTGAGGTGCTCAGCGGTCAATCCGTGGTGTTGCCCGCCTGCCAACCGCCGCAGGTGATGACCGAGGTTTTCATTGCCACAGCCACCTTCACGGCCGAAGGCATGCTGATCCGCATGCTGCCCGATGAGCTCAATCTGATGCAGCCGTTTGGGCCGGCAGGCGCGCCGGGAACCCCGTTGCCCTTCATGCAAGGGCTCGACCAGCTCCTTGGCCGGGTGCGCCTCGCCAAACGCGTGGCGGAGATATCCGCGCTCGTGCCGCTCGTGCTGCTGGCGCTCATCGCGCTGCTCACGGCGCGCACCGCGCGCCTCGCCTTGCGCTGGCTGGGAGCGCCGCTCCTCACGGCCGGCGTGCTCAGCGCGCTGGTGGGGTTGGCGCTGTACCTGGGCTTTGGGATTCTCGCCGCGACGGTGCCGATGTCGCCGGGTGCGTCGGGTCCCACAGGGCTATTGGGCCTCGCGCGCGAGGTGGCGCAAGGGATGGTCACGACATTCGTCTTGTGGGTCGAGGCAGGAGCCGGCGCGATGATGCTGGCCGGGCTCGTGATGACCGGCGTTGCGGGCAGCCTGCGCAGGCGCGAGGTGGGCTAGGCGCTCTCGCTTGTCCAGCTGCGGCACCGGAGCATTGGAGCAACGGACCTCGCGCGGAAGATGGCGGTCTGTTGCGAGCGGCGCGAAGCTTACGCGCCCGACGATAAGACGGAAGTTCATCACTGGGAGTTGGTCATGCCCAAGAAGAAGCTGGGACCTGCGCATCCGGGTGAGGTCCTGCTGGAGGAGTTCCTTAAGCCTATCGGCTTGAGCCAGAGCCGGTTGGCCCTGTCGATCGGGGTGCATGCCCGACGGGTGAACGAGATTGTTCTCGGAAAGCGCGGCATCACGGCCGACAGCGCCTTGCGTTTGGCGAAGTTTTTTGGCAACTCGGCCAAGTTTTGGCTCGGCCTGCAGATGGACTACGACCTGGATGTTGCCTCGGATGCACTGGGTCGCAGGCTGGACCACGAAGTGAGGTTGCCAACCCCGGCACCTTAGCCTGCAGGACCGCTTGGCGCGGCGAGCTCGCGGATGCGCGCTCCTCGGCCGCGCAGGCATTCCCCATTGCCCATAACCCAGCGCCGCCGTGGGTGAAGGCGTCACGCAGCAATCGCCCGAGGAGGGCAGCCATGTCAGCCATGACTCGCAACGATTATCTGGCCAGCCTGCAGCGCATGCACAAGCGGGTCTACCTCCAGGGCGAGCAGGTGACCGACCCGAACAATCACCCCATGCTGCGCCCCTCGCTCAATGCGTGCGCCATGACCTACGCGCTGGCCGAGGCTCCCGAACACGCCGAGATCATGCTGGCCCATTCAGCGCTCACGGGCCGTCCGGTCAACCGGTTCACGCACGTGCACCAGAGCCCGGCCGATTTGGTGGCCAAGGTGAAGATGCTGCGGCTCCTCGGCCAAACGACCGGCTGCTGCTTTCAGCGCTGCGTGGGAATGGACGCGCTCAACGCGCTCGAGTCGGTGACTTTTGAAATGGACCAGACACTGGGGACGGACTACCATGCCCGCTTCATGGAATTCCTGAGAACGGTGCAGGAGGGGGATCGGGTCGTCGATGGGGCGATGACCGACGCCAAGGGCGACCGCCACCTGCGTCCTTTGCAGCAGGCTGACCCCGATCTCTTTGTGCGCATCGTCGAGCGCCGGGCGGAGGGGATCGTGGTGCGCGGGGCCAAGCTGCATCAGACCGGGGCGGTGAATGCGCACGAGATCCTGCTCATGCCCACCCTCGCCCTCGCGCAGGGGGAGGAGGACTATGCCGTCGCGTGCGCCATTCCTGCGGATGCGCCGGGTGTGTTGATGATCGTCGGCCGCCAGCCCTCCGATGGCCGCCGGCTGGAGGCGGGGCGGCTCGACGTGGGCAACCGCGAGTTCGGCGGGCACGAGGCGGTCATCATCCTCGAGGATGTCTTCGTCCCGTGGCAACGCGTGTTCATGGCGGGCGAGGCGGCCTTCAGCGGCATGCTGGTCGAGCGATTTGCGGCCTACCACCGCCAGAGCTACGGCGGATGCAAAGCCGGAGTGGGCGACCTCTTGATCGGCGCCACGCAGGCTTTGGCGGAGATCCAGGGCACGGCTACGGCCGCGCACGTGCGCGACAAGATCGTTGAGATGGTGAACCTCAACGAGACGCTGTATGCCTGCGGCCTGGCGTGCTCGGCCGAAGGCCGGCCGGCCGCCTCGGGGACCTACCTGGTGGATCCGCTGCTAGCCAATGTGTGCAAGTTGAACGTAACGCGCGCGCCGTTCGAGATGGCGCGTTTGGCCCAAGACATCGCCGGAGGTCTCCTGGTGACCCTGCCCTCCGAGAAAGACCTGGCCAGCCCGGTCACCGGCCCGCACCTGCGCAAATACCTGCGTGGCGCGCAGTCGGCTTCGATGGAAGCCCGCTACCGCATGCTGCGCCTGGTGGAGAACCTGACCCTGGGCGCCGGGGCCGCGGCCTACCTGACCGAATCGATGCACGGCGCCGGCTCGCCGCAGGCGCAGCGCATCATGCTGGCGCGCCTGGCGGATCTGCCGGCCAAGGTCGAGATCGCGAAGCGCCTGGCCGGCATCGAAGGCGAGCCAAGGCAGTAAGCTCCATCGGCCGCCCAGTCGGCACTGCATCCAAGGATGCCTGCATGCCAACTCGCTCGGTCGTCGCTGCGCTGCGCACCACACCCGAGACGATTCTCCAGGACTATCAACGTCTGTTCACGCTGGCCGGGGGCCAGCGGGCGCTGGCACCCGGCGCAGCGACGATCCTCAAGGACAACATCACCTGGCACTTCCCGATGCCGGGGACGAACACGACGCCCTGGCAATTGGAGGGCGTGATCCTCGCGCTGCGCGCGGCCGGCTTCGCTGACCTGGTGTGTGTTCAAAATCAAACTGTAGTGACCAACGCCTTCAAAGGCGAGGACTTGAACGGCTACCTGCCCATCTTCCGCCGCTACGAGATCCCGGTGCGCTACAACTTCCGCGCGGACGACATGCGCTGGGTGCCCTACACGCCCAAGGCCAAGATGCTGGCTCTCGATCACATCTACCCGGAGGGTCTGCGCATTCCGGACTTCTTCATCGGCAAGAACATGGTGCACCTGCCGACGGTCAAGACCCACATGTACACGACGACCACCGGCGCGATGAAGAACGCCTTCGGGGGACTGCTCACCAAGCACCGCCACTACACCCACACCTGGATTCACGAGACGCTGGTGGACCTCTTGGCCATCCAGAAGGAGATCCATCCAGGGCTCTTCGCGGTGATGGACGGGGCGACCGCCGGTGACGGCGCCGGTCCGCGCATGGTTCGGCCGGTGGTCAAGAACGTGATTCTGGCCTCGGCCGATCAAGTGGCGATCGACGCGGTGGCGGCGCGGCTGATGGGTTTCGACCCGCTGGCGATTCGCTACATCCGCCTGGCGCACGAGCGCGGGCTGGGCACGGGCGACCCACGGCAGGTTGAACTCGTGGGCGATGACCTCTCGGGCGAAAACTGGCGGTTTCACGTCGGGCGCAACTCGCACAGCTTCTTGGCCTGGCTGGCCTGGTATGGCCCGACGCGTGTCTTCCAGAAGCTGGTGCTGCGCACGCCGCTGGTCATCGTTCCCACGCTGATTGCGGAGATCGAGCAAGACTATCTGTACTGGCCGCTCAAGTACCGCGGCCGGGCCACGCGCTGGCGCCGCGAGACGGCCTGGGGTCACCTGTTGGGGACCTACCAGCGGCAGGGAGCGCTTTAGCCAGGCTAGTCGTCGGGCCGCCACGATCGACCCGAAACCAAAAGGAGGCCTGGCGCCGCCCGCGCGGTTGACGTGAGGGCTATTGCGGGGCACCCTGTAGGTCGTATTACGCATTGATTATCGATAGGAGTATCGTATGGCGACAGCGACGGTCTCGCCGAAGTATCAGATCGTCATTCCTCTGGAGGTCCGCCGGGCGCTGGATATTCGACCCGGGCAGAAGATTCAGGTCATCCCTTATGACGGACGAATCGAGCTCGTCCTGCTGCGCCCGATGCGCGAGGCGCGGGGACTATTGCGCGGGATCGACACGCACATTGACCGCGAATCCGACCGCCCGTGAACGTCGTCGACTCCTGCGGCTGGCTGGAATTCCTAGCCGACGGCCGGAATGCGGACTTTTTCGGGCCGCCCATCCTGAAAGTGCGGGAGTTGCTCGTGCCGACGGTAAGCCTGTACGAGATCTTCAAGCGGGTCATGCAGCAGCGCGGGCAAAGCCTGGCGCTTCAGGCGGTGGCCCTCATGCAGCAGGGCCAGGTGGTGGAGCTGGAGGCGACGCTTGCGCTGGCTGCAGCCAAGCTCTCCCTCGATGAAGGGCTGGCCATGGCTAACAAGCCTGATGCTGGCCACGGCGCGGACCTACGGCGCTGTGCTCTGGACCCAAGACGCGGATTTTGCACGCATGGAAGGCGTGCGCTACGTGAAGGCGCCCTAGCCCGCCGGGCAGCCCCCCGGGCCGTGTTGCGCAGGTTTGTATAATAGAAGGATGGGCATGCCGCCCCGAGGGGGCGCGCGCGCCGGAGGTGGAAGGATGAGCGACACAGAACGCGACGAATGGAAGCACTTCGAGGATCTCGTCCCGGAGGAGGCGCGCGCCCACATGCGCGCCGCGCGGGATGAACTGCGCCAGGGGTTCGAGGCCATGTTCCCGCCGGGAGTAGGCGAGCACCGCCGCGCTGCGCGGCGTGAGGCGCTGCTCGCGGCGCGCAGCATGATCGACGCGATGCTCAAACGCTTCGAAGAGGGCGAGAAGAAACCCTGAAGCAGCGCGTCCCTTGCGGGAATGGATCCGGGCCGGCCATCGCCGGCCCGGATGTTTCACAGACGTTGAGACAGGCCGACGCCACGCAGGCTCGCGAACGGGCAGCGAGAATGGGCTTGCCCTCAGGCGCACGGCCATGAGCAGGCTGTTTCGCCGCTCATCTTGATTGTGGCGCTCATCACACCGACCGGCTGAAGCGGCCGGGCCGAGCGAGGCGTGGGCAGCCGTCAGGCTGCCCCTTTCCCAGGAGAGCGGACGGGGTTGCCTCCCGATTCGATT
>JAPLGX010000106.1 GCA_026389925.1 Chloroflexota bacterium | reverse complement strand
GGCAATCCGCCGCCTGGCGGAAGCCGAACTCGGCGCGCTTCTCACGGCGCGCTACGCGTCGTTCGAGGCCGAGCCGCTGGCGGCCGCCTCGCTGGGCCAGGTCCATCGCGCGACGCTGCGTGCGCCCGAGGCCAACTCTTCCACGGGCGAGGCGCGGGTCGTGGTGAAGGTCCAGCGTCCGGGGATCGAACGGCTGATCGCGACCGATCTCGCGGCGCTGCGCACCGTCGGGCGCTGGGTGCAGCGCTATCCGCCCCTCCGGCGCCGGGCGGATGTGCCCGCGTTGCTCGAGGAATTCTCGCGCACGCTGTACGAGGAGATCGATTACCTCGAAGAAGGGCGCCACGCGGAAGCGTTCGCCGCCCACTTCCAAGGCGACCCGGGCGTGCGCGTGCCGCGCGTGTTCTGGTCGCACACCACGCGCCGCGTGCTCACGCTCGAAGACGTCTACGCCATCAAGATCACCGACTATGAAGCCATCACAGCAGCCGGCGTTGACCGGCGCGCCGTGGCGCAGCGGCTGTTCACCACTTACCTGAAGCAGATATTCGACGACGGCTTCTTCCACGCCGACCCGCACCCCGGCAACCTGTTCGTCACGCCCGGGCCGGCCGGGTGGCAACTAACCTTCGTCGACTTCGGCATGGTTGGGCGGGTGCCCTCGAGCGTACGTGCCGGTGCGCGCGAGCTGGTCATCGGCATCGGCACGCGCGATGCGGGGCACCTCATTCGCGGCTACCAGCTGCTGGGCGTGCTCCTGCCCGGCGCGGATCTCGAACTTCTGGCGCGCGCCGAGGCACACGTGTTCGAGCGCTTCTGGGGGCGCAGCATGTCGGAGCTGCGCAGCATGCACCGCGAGGAGATGCAGCAGTTCGCGGCCGAGTTCCGCGAGCTCCTGTACGACATGCCGTTCCAGGTACCGCAGAATCTGATCCTGGCCGGGCGCTGCGTGGCCATCCTGTCGGGGATGTGCACCGGGCTCGACCCGCAGTTCAACGTCTGGGAGGGGCTGATGCCCGTGGCGCAAAAGCTCATGGCCGAAGAAGCCAAGTCCGGTTGGCAGTCCTGGCTCGATGAGGCGCTCGAGGTCCTGCGCACGCTGCTCACGTTGCCGCGCCAGGTGCAGGCGCTTGCCGCGCGCATTGACCGGGGCGAACTGGAGATGCGCGCGCCCGAGCTCGAGCGGCGGGTGGCGCGGCGGGAAAGCGCCATGCGCAAGACGGCCGGGGCGGTGGTCTTCGCCGCGCTTCTGGCGGGCGGCGTTCAGCTCTATCTGGGAGGTGCGCCCGTGCCCGCCTCCCTCCTCTTCGCGGGCGCGGCGCTCGCGCTCGGTTACGTAGGCTTCGGGCGCTAAGGCGCCTGCCGCCCAATCGAGGCCGGTGGCGAGCGACCCGCTTACGCAGCCGGCAGGGCGCGTCCAAAGGCAAAGAGGGCGGGCACGTCCACCCACAGCCCTTGAGGGGAGAGGATCCCCTCAAGTTCGGCCAGGTGCTCTTGGCGGATCGCTTCGCGTCGGCCGGGATCTAATTGGCCCAGCGCCACACCTTCCAGGCCCACTTCGATATCCAGGAAGCGCTCCTCAACCGTGCGCAGGTAGTAGCCCAGTTGCTCGGCGTAGGCATCGAGCGGCGTCAGCCCCGCCTGGCGCAGGAGATCGCGACACGCCTCGGCCTCCGAAAGCCGCTCCGTCGGGGGAGCGCCCCCACCGAGCCCGTGCGCGCGGAGGTGCTTCGCCCACATCTCCCGCAGAGGCTGCAGGAATGATGGTCCGAAGCTCGAAAAGCCGAGGCGCCCGCCCGGCGAGAGCACGCGCCGCCACTCGCGCACCGCCGCCGCCATGTCGGGCAAGATGAAGAGCGACGAGGCCGAGAGCACGACGTCGAACGAGCCGTCCCGGAAGTCAAGCCGCAGCGCATCGCCCTCGCGGAATTCGACCTGCGAGAGGCCCGCCTGAGCGGCCTTGGCGCGGGCGCACGCAAGCATCCCCGGCGAGAGGTCGATGCCGATAACCGTGCCAGCCGGGCCCACGGCCCGCGCCGTGAGCAGCGCCACACCTCGCCGGTGCCCGTAGCAACATCCAGGACGCGCGCGCCGCGCGGGAGCTGCGCAAGGTCCACCAGCCGTGCCGCAGTGAGGCTAAGGAAGCGCACGACGTCGTAGGT
>JAPLGX010000461.1 GCA_026389925.1 Chloroflexota bacterium | reverse complement strand
GCTCGGATTGCAGGCGCCCGATACCATGTAGGTGCCGGCCCTTCGCCCAAAGCGTGGGGGCACGGCGGCCCGCTCATCACCTGGCAGCACAAAGGAGAGGGATGACCAAGAAGCGTGTTCTCATCATGGGCGCGGCCGGCCGCGACTTCCACAACTTCAATCTGGTCTACCGCAACAACCCGGATTATGAAGTGGTGGCCTTTACCGCCACCCAGATCCCCAACATCGAAGGCCGCGTGTATCCGACGGAACTCGCCGGCACGCTGTACCCGAAGGGCATCCCCATCTATCCCGAAAGCGAACTGCTCTCGCTCATCGGGTCTCTCACGGTTGATGAAGTCGTCTTCGCCTACAGCGACGTCTCCCACGAGACGGTCATGCATCACGCCTCGACCGTCATTGCGGCGGGCCCCGATTTCCGGTTGCTGGGCGCGCGCGCCACGCAGCTCAAATCCAATCGCCCGGTGGTCTCAATCTGCGCCGTGCGCACCGGCTCTGGCAAGAGCCAGACCACGCGCGCCGTGGCCGGCGTGCTGCGCGATCTGGGATACAAAGTGGCCGCCATCCGCCATCCGATGCCTTACGGCAACTTGGTGACGCAGGCCGTGCAGCGCTTTGCCGACCTCGGCGACCTGGATGAATATAACTGCACCATCGAGGAGCGCGAGGAATACGAACCGCACCTGATGCAGGGCGTGATCGTCTACGCCGGCGTGGACTACGAGAAGATCCTGCGCCAGGCCGAGCAGGAAGTGGACATCATCCTGTGGGACGGCGGCAACAACGACCTGCCCTTCCTCGTCAGCGACCTGCAGATTGTGGTGGCCGACCCGCACCGCCCGGGGCACGAAACCCGGTACCATCCTGGCGAGGCCAACGTGCGCGCCGCCGACGTGCTGCTCATCAACAAGGTGGATACGGCCAACGCGGAAGGCACGCTGACCGTTCGCGAGAATCTGCGCCGCCTCAACCCGCGCGCCACGCTGGTGGAGGCCGCCTCGCCGCTATTCGTCGATGACCCGGCCGCAATCCGCGGCGCCAAGGTGCTGGTCATCGAGGATGGCCCCACCCTGACCCACGGCGAGATGGCCTACGGCGCGGGCTGGATGGCCGCCCGCCGCTTTGGTGCGGCCGAGATTATCGATCCGCGCCCGTATGCCGTCGGCTCGATTGCCCGCATTTACGAGAAATACCCCACCACCGGCGCCGTGCTGCCGGCAATGGGCTACTCGGCCGAGCAGATCCGCGAACTGGCGCAGACCATCAACAACGCCCCGGCCGACCTGGTGCTCATCGGCACGCCCATCGACCTGGGACGGCTGATCAAGATCAACAAACCCACTCAGCGCGTGCGCTATGAGCTGCAAGAGATCGGACAGCCCACGCTCAGGGAGATCCTGACCGAGAAGTTCGGGCCCAAGGGCGGCGCGGTGAAAAAGACCAAGTGACCTGCCACGAAGGGATGTTGGCCCGGCGTGACGCAGAACGGATCATCGGTGCGACTCGAATGGGATGGCAAACGTGCGCCCGTGCCGCCGGCCGCCCGCCTCGTGCGAACGGCGGAGATGCG
>JAPLGX010000014.1 GCA_026389925.1 Chloroflexota bacterium | reverse complement strand
GGTCTGCAAGCCGGTCGGCGTCTCGCCGATTTTCGTTTGGGCGAGCTGACCGTGCTCGACGATTTCCCCTATTTGTGGTCGTGGATGGAGGAGGACCGCCTGCTGGAGAGCCGGCTCGGCCAGCCGCGGCTGCACACCGACAAGCGAGGCTTCTTCCTCTATACGTATCTGTGGGACCTGCTGATCGAGCGCCTGGCGCACGAGTATCTCACCGGCTCAGCGGAGTCTGGACCTGGAGCCGCGGACCGTTCTTTCATCATCGAATTCTCACGCGGCTCGGAACACGGCGGCTACCAGCGGGCACTCAGCCGCTTCGCTTCGGCGATCCTCTCGAGGGCCGCCGTGATGTACGTCGACGTAACCTTCGAGGATTCGCTGCGCAAGAATCGCCGCCGGTTCAACCCCGCACGCCCGGGAAGCATCCTGGAACACTCACTGTCCGACGAGAAGATAACCCGTCTGTACCTGGAGGACGATTGGCCGGACCTCAGCCGCGACGACCCTCAATTCCTTTCGCTGGGCGGTCAGCGCGTTCCGTATGTCGTCTTCGAGAATGGGGATGATGTCACCACCGGCCAACCCGAAGCACTGGACCGTCGCTTGCGCGAGCGGTTGAGCACGCTGCACGCGCTGTGGCGCGCCGGGCAAACAGCCCGCGCGCGTGAGAATCCGCCTCGCTAGAGGACCGCGATGCCGCCCCAACGCCCCACCTCCGACCTCAGACTGCGCGCCTTCGAACAGGCGCTCAGTGCGGGCCAGCGCCGCCTGTTTCGCTCGCTCGACAGCCCGGCGAACATCCAGGCCTTTTTGGATTCGATACCCTACAGCGCCGAACCGCGTTACCGCTGCCCGCTGAACGTGCTGCGCGACCGCAAGGCCCATTGCTACGACGGCGCCCTGCTAGCGATCACCGCGCTGCGGCGTCTCGGGCGCAGGCCCATGCTGGTGGACATGCTGGCCTGGCGGGATGACGACCATATGTTGGCGGTCTACCGCGAAGACGGCCACTACGGCGCCGTGGCCAAATCGAATTTTGTCGGCCTGCGTTACCGCGACCCGATCTACCGCAGCCTGCGCGAATTGGTGATCTCTTACTTCGAGGGTTTCTACAACATCGAGGGGTACAAGTCGTTGCGTGCGTATACTCGCCCGCTCGATCTGGGCACTCTCGACCATCTCGATTGGATGCGGCGCGACGCCGCCATGGACGTCATCGCCAAGAAGCTGGAGCGGCGCGCGACGACGCGCGTGGTGGAGCCGCGCATGGTTGCGCGCCTCGCGCCCATCGATCGCCGTGCTTACCGCGCCGGCATGTTGGGTGCCATTCGCGCAGGTATCTACCTTCCGCCCAAAGCCCGCAAGGCGTGAGGTTCGCCTTCCAGCCGCCCGATCACGCACCCTGACATCTTCGGAGGTCGCCCATGGTTCTGCTCGTGCTCAAGATCGTCGCCGCCGTCGGAACCCTTCTAACCGGAATCGTGTCGCTTGTCTGGCCTCGCTCGATTATTGGGTTTACCGGGCTCGAACCTGTTGGCGGGCGCGGCGTCACTGAGATTCGCGCCGTGTTCGGCGGGGCCTTCATCGGGCTTGGCGCAGTCTGCCTCGCCCTGGGCGAGCCCGCGTATCGAACCCTGGGGGTGATGTATCTGGCGATTGCCGCAGTCCGCGCCGTCTCGATGGTCACTGACAAGTCTGTCGTGCAATCGAACATCATCAGCCTGCTCGTGGAACTCGCTTTCGGCGTGGCGCTCGTCCTTTAGCCATCCGCGGTACGGGGCCTCCGCCTCCACCCCGCAGCCGCTTGCCATTGTGTTTCAGAAGGCAGGGGGTGTCATCGGAGTTGCATCAAGCCGTCCCAGCTCGCGTGTGGGATGGCGGGCGGCGGAAGAAGCATCCGAGGCAGACTTATGGCAACCATTGCCCAGCTCCCGGATACGCCTCGCTTCAACATCAAGCACGTGGCCGAACAGACCGGCATCCTGCCGGTCACCTTGCGCGCCTCCACATGGCCGCGCTGCACGCAGATGGCCGCCTGCGCCGCGCGCGGTGCGGGTAGAATTGTGTCAGCTGGGTGGAGTGCGACGGTGTTGCGCCGATGATCGATATCAGTCCGACCCTGCGCTTGCACGACGATGAAGTGACCATCGATTACGTGCGCTCGCCCGGCCCGGGCGGGCAAAACGTAAACAAAGTGGCCACCGCGGCCCAGTTGCGCTTCCGCCTCGCGGGGTCGTCCTTGCCATCTCCCGTCCGCGAGCGGCTGGCCCATCTGGAGCGCAAGCGCATCAACCGCTTGGGCGTGCTCACACTGGTCGCGCACACGCATCGCACCCAGGAGGCCAACCGGCGCGAGGTGCTGCGCAAGCTGGCGGCCGTCATTCAGCGCGCCGTGCGCCCGCCCCGCCCGCGAGTGGCCACGAAGCCTTCGCGCGCTGCACGCGAGAAGCGCCTTCGTGCAAAGAAGCTCCGCTCGCAACTTAAAGACGCGCGCAGCAGCAGGCGCGGCACCCGAGGTCAGGAAAGCTAAGATGAGATGCCGCAAATGGCGCGGCCGCACGGGCACGCGCTCCCTCCGCGCAGCGCCTCGCCCCGCCGCCGCGGGAGGGGGTTGCCGCCGGTGATCATCGTCGTGATGGGTGTCGCCGGCGCCGGCAAGACGACCGTGGGCGGCGCGATCGCCCGCGCTTTGGGTTGGACCTTCGTCGACGGCGACGATGTGCACCCGCCCGCGAACCTCGAGAAGATGAGACGCGGCGAGCCGCTCGATGATGACGACCGCACGCCATGGCTGGAGGCACTCGGCAAGCTCATGGCCGGGATGGAGCGAAAAGGAGAAAACGCCGTGTTCGCCTGTTCGGCGCTGCGGGAGGCTTATCGCGCGAAGCTGACCGAAAGCTCGCCGCGCATGCTATGGGTGTACTTGCGCGCCGGGCCGGCAACGATTCGCGCGCGGCTCGCCGCACGCCGCGGGCACTTCGCGGCCGCATCGCTCATCGACACCCAGTTCGCCACGCTGGAAGAGCCGCATTACGGCCTGGCCCTCGACGCCGCACAGCCGGTTGAGGCGATCGTCGCGCGGGTGCTGACAGAACTGCAGTCACTCGATTCACAATCGGTCGGGGACAAAATCGATGCGGCCCGCCGC
>JAPLGX010000285.1 GCA_026389925.1 Chloroflexota bacterium | reverse complement strand
AGCACGATCCGGTAGCGTGCCTTGTTCTGCTTCACCCTCTCAATTGCCCTGTTCACCTGGGACATGGGCATGAGTTCGATCAGGGGTGCAATCGTGTGTTCCTCCGCAAATGAGAGCATTTCGCGCATCATCCGCGGATTTCCGATGAGCGAGCCAGCAATCGAAAGCTCATGAGCCACAAGGTCTGTCGAGTTGAAGGCTATGTTGGGGAACCCCACCAAGACCAGCCTGCCTCGTTTCTTCAAGGCCATCAGCAGGGCCTCCCAGTTGAGCCCGGCATTCGCGGTGCAGATCAGCACGTCGTGACCATAGTCGAGCGTCCGCATGCTGGCCGTGTCATTGGAGTCAACGAAGCGATCGGCACCGAATCTAAGCGCTTGCGCCTCCTTGTCAGGCGAGGATGAGATGGCTGTGACTTCGCAGCCGAAGGCATGCGCAAACTGGATCGCTAGGTGACCGAGCCCCCCCACTCCGAGGATCGCCACCTTCTGTCCGCGGCTTGTGACGTGCGTCCTGAGTGCCGAATAGACTGATACGCCAGCGCACATCAGGACGGCGGCGACCGGAGAGGGGAGAGCTGGGGGAAGTGGGTACACGAAGCGGTGATCTGCGACGACAGATGACGAGAATCCTCCGTAGGGAACCATGACGGTTGTCTTCTCGATCTCCATGCAGAGCTGAGTCTCTCCCTTGACACACCATTCGCACTTGCCACATGAGCGGCCCTGCCAGCCGGCGCCAACCCGGGCGCCTTCTCTCAGCCCGACAACCGCAGGGCCTACTTCCAACACTGTCCCGACGATCTCGTGACCAGGCACGAACGGGAAGGTTGTGATGCCGTAGTAGTTGTCGATGGCCTGGATATCGGTATGGCAGACCCCACAGTGGGTAACTGCCAGCCTGACATCGTTGTCGCCCAGGCGCGGCTGCTCGTAAGTGAAGGGCTCACACGCCTGCCCTAAGGCCTTCGCTGCATAGCCTGTGACCAGCGAACCAGGCATGTTCCACCTCCCATGCGTAACTGCAGAGCACTCAACACAAGCGCACTGAGACCACCCGAACCGCCGGCCGGAAGGGAGGCGCTAGGGGCTCGGAATGATGCAGCAACACAACTCCGTGGTCAAGACGCTCTCATGTTCGAACGATGAGACCCGATAGGTCATTGGCGCTCGGCCGTCCTTCGGGGCATCTGTTGCTCCGTGATCGGGCACGCATCGAGAATGCTCGGAGATGCTGCCCAACGGCCTCGAGCTAAGCTGCCCGGCGGAAGCGGGCAGGCCCTCCCTACTCTACGGCACGTGGGCGGGCCAAGCAAGCTTCAACCTCGGCCCAGCCCGCCGGGTCAGCTTCAGTGAGTTGTTGGGCGGCCACCCGACGGTGCTAGCACTTCTGCCTCAAGCTGGAGTGAACCCCTGAAGTTGGACAGAGTCCTCGATCCGGATAGGATGGTTCCGGTGGGAGAAATCGGAGGATCTGTCGATGGCGCGAAGCAGGCGGTACCACAGCGTTACGTTC
>JAPLGX010000172.1 GCA_026389925.1 Chloroflexota bacterium | reverse complement strand
GCCGGATGCCTGATGACTGACAATGGACAGAGTGGAACACCCGATCGCGCCTGATCCGCCGCTGCGCTCGATTCCATTGAGTGCACTCAACCTGCCGCGGCTGGGCGTGCTCGCGCTCATCCGGGTTTATCAGATGACTCTCGCACGCCTCATCCCGGTGAACACGTGCCGCTTCTACCCCACCTGTTCGCACTACGGCTATCAGGCGGTGGCGAAGTACGGCCTGCTTAAAGGCGGCGCGATGGCGGCTTGGCGTGTCTTGCGCTGCCAACCGTTCAACCCGGGCGGGTACGACCCGCTTCCCTGACGAGGGGAGAAGGATTCACGGAGACGACTAGCGTGCTTCGCATCGCCCATCTCACTCACGCATCCGGGCACCACCTCCCGCGAACTGGCAAGAAGCGCGCCGGGCCGCTGCTGGCCAGCCTGGCGCTGGCCGTGCTTCTCGGCGCATGTTCCGGTGCGCTGCCGAGCACTTCGTGGCCCGGCCTGTCGGCCTCCACCACCACCGCGTATCTGGCCGACGGTCAGTATCTCTTTGCCATCGACCTGCAGAACGGCACGCTGCGCTGGCGCTACCCGGAGAAGGCCGTGGCCGGCACGACTTTTTACAGCAACCCGGCGCTCACCGCCGACGGCCGGCTGGCGCTGACCAGCTCCGACAAGTCCGTCCATCTCGTGGACGCCACGAGCGGCACCGTCGTGTGGAGGATGCCGCTGGGCCGCGATCCGTTTGTGGCACCGGCGCTTGTTCTGGGCGAGAGCCTTTACGCTCCGGCTGGCAATGGGACGCTTTACGCGCTCAATGCGGCCGACGGCGCAACGCGCTGGACCTTCAGCACCAAGCATGCCATCTGGAGTGCGCCTGTCCCGCAGGGCGAGGTGCTCTACGTGGCCTCGCTCGACCACAACCTGTACGCCGTCCGCGCGGCCGATGGCCAGCTTGTCTGGTCGCGCGACCTGGGCGGCGCGTTGGCCGGCGGGCCGGCCATTGCCAACGACCTCGTCCTGATCGGGACGTTTGACGGGCGGGTCGTGGCCCTCGACGCCGCGCGCGGACGCGAAGTGTGGACGACCCAGGCCAAGGGCTGGGTGTGGGGCGCGCCCGTGGTCGTGGGCGAGAGTGCGATCTTCGGCGATTTGACCGGCGGGCTGCAGGCTGTGGAGTTGGCCACCGGCCGCACGCGGTGGCAGGTACGGCTCGACGGACCGGTGCGCGCCACGCCCTTCGCGGAGGCAGGCCTCATCTATATCGGCACTGAGGCCGGCACCGCCTACGCGCTCGACGCGGCCGATGGCACCATTCGTTGGCAGCAGGCCGTGGGCGGCAAGCTGTATGGCGACCCGCTGCTGGCCGGGGGCAAGCTGCTCTTCACCGTGCTGGAGAGCGAGTCGCCGCTGGTGGCGCTCAATCCGCAAACCGGTGCCAAGTTGTGGGGCTTCATCCCGCCCAAGTAAGCGGAGCCAGGTGACCTCCCATGTGGAACACATTCATTCTCGACCCCATGATCAATGCCCTGCTGTTCCTGTATCAACTGCTGGGGCACAACTTCGCGCTGGCCATCATCATGTTCACCGTGTTGATTCGCCTGCTGACTTTTCCTCTCACCTATCAACAGCAGAAGAGCACGCAGAAGCAGCAGAAGCTGATGCAGTCGAAGGAGTGGCAAGAGGTTCAGAAGAAGCACGCCAAGGATCGCGAGAAGCTGGCGGCCGAGCAGATGCGCATGTACCGCGAGGCGGGCGCCAACCCGCTGGGCGGATGCCTGCCCACGCTCATTCAGCTGCCGATCCTGATCGGCCTGTATCAGGCCATCATGCGCACCCTGGGCGCCTCGCCGCTGCAGCTTATCGACCTGACCCGTCACATCTATGACTTCTTCCCCAATGCCACCAGCCTGATTCCGATCGACAACCACTTCTTGTGGATGAATCTGGCTCTGCCGGAACGGTTGTACCTGCCCTTCCTGCCCACCTTCGGCATCCCGGTCCTGGCCATTCTGGTCCTGGTGACAACTTGGTTCTCACAGAAGTTGATCACACCGCCCACGGCCGACCCGCAAAGCGCACAGATGACGCGCATGATGAATCTCTACATGCCGGTGCTGCTGGGATACTTCGCGCTCACCTTCTCCTCCGGGTTGTCGGTTTATTTTGTCGTATCGAACGTGCTGGCCATTGGGCAATACGCTCTCATGGGCAAGGTGGACTGGCGCCGCGCGCTGGGGCTCAAGCCGGCGCCGGCAGTCAAGGCCGTGAAGTAGGCGGCCAAGGATGGGGTTCATGCGACAAGCCAGCCTGGAAGTCATCGCGCCCACCGTCGACGAGGCAGTGGAGCGTGGGGTGAGCGAGCTCGGCGTGCCCCGCGAGCAGGTCGAGGTGACGGTGCTGGACGAGGGCGGGGCGGCAGACGGCGAAGCCTCGCGCCAGGCGCGCGTACGCCTCACCCTGCGCCCGGCGGACGCCTCGGCGGGCGATGCGGAACTGGAGATGGTGCACACCGTGGTCGAGGAGCTGCTCACGCGCATGGGCTTGCACGGGCGCATGAGCGTGCGCTGGGTTGAACCGGAAGGCCCCGACGAGCCGCGCCATGCCTGGGTGGACCTGCACGGCGAGCACCTGGGCGCGCTCACCGCCCAGCGCGGCGACGGCCTGGCCGCGTTGCAGTACATTACCCGCCTGATTGTCGCCCGCGAGCTGGGCCATCCGTTGCCGGTAGTGGTCGACGCCGAGGGCTTCCGCGAGCGCCGCGAGCAGCAGCTTCGGCGCATGGCCCGCCGCGCCGCGCTCCAGGTCATGGAACACGGACACACCGTGGCCCTCGAGCCAATGCCCGCCGCGGACCGGCGTATTGTCCATCTTGAACTCCGCGGCCACGACGAGGTGTATACCGAGAGCGTCGGAACCGGCAATCACCGCAAGGTGACCATCATCCCGCGCACCGGCTCTGAGGCCAAACCCGCCGCCGAATAGGCGTTTTGGTTGACGCCCGGTTCTCATTCATGGTAAACTGCGCCCGCGCTCGACCCGACCCGCTCGGGGGCGCGGCTCAGGAGGAGGAACAGCCATCAGCGCATCGGAATTTCGTGTTAACGAAGCCATCCGGGTTCGCCAGGTTCGCCTGATCGGGCCGGACGGGGCCAACGTAGGGGTGGTCTCGACTCAAGAGGCGCTGCGCATCGCCCGCGAGGCCAACCTGGACCTGGTCGAAGTCTCGCCCAACGCCGACCCGCCCGTTTGCCGTGTGCTGAATTTTGGCAAGTTCCTCTACGAGAAAGCCAAGAAAGAGCGTGAGGCGCGGCGCGCGCAGACCAAGATCGAGGTCAAAGAGATTCGCCTGCGCCCCAAGACGACCGATCACCACCGCGCCTTCAAGCTGCGCGACGCGCGCCGCTGGCTGCTCGAGGGGATGAAGGTCAAAGTGCGCATCCGGTTCCGCGGGCGCGAGATTACCTACCCGGAGATTGCGCGCGAAGATCTGGCACAGATCGCCCAAGAACTCTCCGACGTGGGCGTGGTGGAACAGAACCCGGATATGGAAGGCCGGACGATGCTGATGGTGATCGGCCCGGCAAAGAAGAAGTAGGCTGCACTACGTGCTGCGCAGTTCAGAACCAGGCGGCGCCCAGTGCGCCGCCTGTGATTGAGAGACAAGCTCGCAGGGAGAACAGGATGCCTCGCAAAGTGAAAGCCGGCAAGACCAAGCTCAAGACCCATAAGGCGACTGCCAAGCGCTTCCGCCTGACCGGGTCGGGCAAATTGGTTCGCACCAAGGGTGGCAAGAGCCACCTGCGACGCCGCACGCCGCGACGCACCAAGGCCCTCTTCACCGAGATGGTGGAGGTCAAGGGCAAGCGCACGACCAAGCGCGTCAAGAGCCTGGCCCCCTACATGGGCAAGTACAAGGCCAACCCGCCGCGTTAGGCGGGCCGTTGGGCGGCGGGCCCGCCCGCCAGGTGCCGCTGTTGCGCGCATTCAACTGGGGAGCACGTCCCGGCGCGCAGGGGTCGGCAGGAGAATGAAGCATGGCACGCGTCAAGGGAGGCCCTCGGCCTCATCTGCGTCACCGCAAGATCATCCACATGGGCAAGGGCCAGTTCGGCTCGCGGCATCGCCTGTTCCGCCGCGCCAACGAGGCCATGCTCAAGAGCTTGTGGTACGCCTATCGTGACCGGCGCAACCGCAAGCGCGACCTGCGCCGGCTGTGGATCGCCCGCATCAACGCCGCCGCACGCCTCAACGGCAGCACCTACAGCCGCCTGATCGCCGGGCTGCATCGCGCCAACGTCACTCTCAACCGCAAGATGCTGGCCGACCTCGCGGTGCGCGACCCGCAGGCGTTCGGACGCATCGTCGAATCGACTCGCAGCTGATCCCCCAGGTTCGCTTTCCAAAGGCCCGGCCGCGTGCCGGGCCTTTCTTTTTCGAGAGCGGCTCTCGCGCCCCACGCCAATTCGCGATACGATACGCCCAGCATCACCCCGGGTGGCCCAATGTCGCGTGTGATTCGAACTGAGACTCTCGCCGGCGGCTGCCAGCTGCTTCTCGTGCACGGCGACCTGACCGAGGAGGCCGTGGATGCTATCGTCAACGCCGCCAACGCCAAGTTGCAGCACGGCGGGGGTGTGGCCGGCGCGATTGTCCGCCGCGGAGGGCATATCATTCAGGAGGAAAGCGACAGGTGGGTGCGTGCTCACGGGCCTGCCAGCCCCACGCATCCAGCGCTTACCGGCGCCGGAGCGCTCCCCTGCCGCGCCGTCATCCATGCCGTCGGCCCGGTGTGGGGCGAGGGAGACGAAGACCGCAAGCTCGCTGCGGCTGTCGCCAGTTCGCTTGCGTTGGCCGAAGCCCAGGGCTTCCACAGCCTCGCTCTGCCCGCCCTCAGCACCGGCCTCTTCGGCTTCCCCAAGGCGCGCGGCGCGCACGTCATCGTGCAGGCCGTGCTCGACTTCACGAAAAGCGCGCCTTCGAGTTCGGTGACAGAGATACGCGTCACCGTCATCGACGAACCCACGCTGGGGGTCTTCCGCAGCGAGTTCGACCGGCGATGGCCACCCGCCTGAGTCGCACCCAGGCCATTAAGGGAATGGTCAATGATCACTTCCGTGAGTAACGAGCGCGTCAAGCTCATTCGCACGCTGCAGGCGCAGGCCAAAGCCCGCGCCCGCGAGAAGCTGTTCGTCATTGAGGGCGAACGGCTGCTGGTGGAGGCGGTGAGTGCCCATGCTCCGCTGCGGGTGGTTTTCCACAGTGGCGGGCTCAAGCCGCCTCAGCGCTCGCTGCTCAACCAGGCGGCGCGCTTGGGCGCCACGGTGGAGGAGGTGAGCCCGCAGGTTCTCAAAGCCTGCTCTGATACTACGACGCCGCCGGGCATGTTGGCCGTCGTGCCGTGGGTCGAGGCGCCGCTCGCCGCGCCGCTCGAGTTCGTGCTGCTGGCCGACGGGCTGGCCAACCCCGGCAACCTGGGCACGGTGTTGCGCACGGCGGAGGCCTTGGGCGTGCAGGCGGTGTTCCTGATGCCCGGCTGTGTGGATGCCTACAACCCCAAAGTGGTGCGCGGCGCGATGGGCGCGCACTTCCATCTGCCGATCATCCAGGCAACTTGGCCCGAGGCCCAGACGCGCCTGCGCGGGTTCCGCCTGTACCTGGCCGAGGCCGACGAGGGCACACCCTGCGACCAGGTTTCCTGGCGCGGGCGCATCGGCCTCATCCTTGGATCGGAAGCCGAAGGCGCGGGCGCACTTGCCCGCGCGGCCGCCACCGCTCGCGTGCGCATCCCCATGCCCGGCAAGGCAGAATCATTGAATGCGGTCGTTGCCGCGGGCATCCTGCTCTACCAGGCCGCGCGGCAAAGGCGGAGCCGGTCGTGAAGGTCCGTTCGATCACCTACTTCTGCGAACCGGGCTGGCCGCCCGAGGCGCCTCGGTTCGACGAGGCGGCGCGCTTCCTCGAGCACGCGCGCCAGGCCGTTGAGCGAGCCGGCTTCGAAGTCCAGACCACGCGTTTGGCCACGCAGCCATTCGCGGAGTATCTGCCGTTGGCCTCGCGCGAGGCCGCCACGGATGGCGCGCGCGCGCTCGCCGCCCTCCTCGACTCGAAACCGGTCAGCTATCTCTCGCTCGGCCCGGCCCTCCCCTCTCAGCCGCAGGCGTGCACGTTAGTGCCTGATATTCTGGCCGCCGACGAGAGGGTGTTCGCTTCGATTCTTCTGACCGACTCGCGGCACGGCATATCCACTGCCGCCGTGCAAGCGGCCGCGGATGCCATCGTGCGCGTTGCGCATCTTCGCCCGGACGGATTCGCTAACCTGCGCCTGGCCGCGCTCGCAGGCGTCGGCCCGCATTCGCCCTTCTTCCCGGCGGCATATCACACGGGCGGGGCGCCCGCCTTCGCGATAGCCACCGAGTCGGCGGACCTGGCCGTCGAAGCCTTCGACCGCGCACCCGATCTTGACACTGCGGGCCGCCGCCTGACAGAGGCCATCGAGGGCGCGGCTCGTGCATTGACTGAGGCTGTGACACACACCGACAAAATGCGCGGCCCGCGGTTCGCGGGCATCGATTTCTCGCTCGCACCCTTCCCGGCAGAAACCGCCTCCATCGGGGCCGCTTTCGAGCGCTTGGGCGTTGCGCGCGTGGGTCTGGCGGGCAGCGCGCTCGCGGCGGCGTTGCTCACCCAGGCGATTGATCGCGCGGTCTTCCCGCGCACTGGGTTCTGCGGGTTGCTTCTGCCGATTTTCGAGGACGCGATCCTTGCGCGCCGGGCCGGAGAGGGGACCCTCACCTTAAGCGACCTGCTGCTCTACTGCACGATGTGCGGGTCCGGCCTCGACACCATCCCACTGCCGGGCGAGGCCCGCGCGCCGCAATTGGCCTCGCTGCTCTTCGATGTCGCCGCCGTGGCACTGCGCCACACCAAGCCGCTCACCGCGCGGCTCATGCCGCTGCCCGGCAAGCGCACCGGCGACCCGGTTCACTTCGACTTCGCCTACTTCGCGCCGTCGCGCGTGATGGAACTGCGCGCCGAGGCACCGGGCCGCTTGCTCACCCAGGCGGAATGGATCGCCGTCGAGCCTCACCGCCGCGGGTAAGGGCCTCTTGCTCACCCTGCCTGCAGCGCCTGCTGCAAATCCGCGATCAGGTCCTCGACGTTCTCCAGGCCGACCGACAGGCGAATGAGCCCCGGTTCAACCTCGATCGGTGAGCCGGCGGTCGAGGCGTGCGTCATGGCCGCCGGAATCTCGATCAGCGATTCGACACCGCCCAGCGACTCGGCCAGGGTGAAGATACGTGTGCGCTCCACCACGCGCACCGCAGCCGCCGCTCCTCCGCGCAGGGTGAACGACACCATCCCGCCGCCGTTGCGCATCTGCCGCCGCGCCAGGTCGTGCTGAGGATGCGATGCATGAAATGGGTAGATCACGCGCTCGACTTGTGACTGGACGGCCAGATACTCGGCCACAGCCGCCGCGTTCTGCGCGTGGCGGTCCATGCGCACCGCGAGTGTCTTGATGCCGCGCAGCACAAGGAAGCAATCCAGCGGGCCGGGCACCGCACCCACCGCGTTCTGCAAGAAGGCCAGCCGCTCGTGCAGCTCACTCGAGCGCACCACGGCCGCGCCTCCGACCACGTCCGAGTGGCCGCCCAGATACTTGGTCGTCGAGTGGATCACCAGGTCCGCGCCCAGCTCGAGCGGCCGCTGCAAGTATGGCGTGGCGAAGGTGTTGTCGACCGCCAGCCAGGCGCCTGGACGTGCGCGATGCACGAGATTGGTCACCGCCCGCAGGTCACTGATGCGCAGGAGCGGATTGGAGGGTGTCTCCAGCCACACCAGCCGCGTGTTCGGCCTCAGCGCGGATTCGACATCACCCAGTTGGGCCGTGTCTGCATACGAGAACTCGAGGCCATACCCTTTGAGCACGCGTTCGAATAGGCGGTACGTGCCGCCGTACACGTCGCGTCCGGCCACGACGTGGTCACCCGGCGCGAGCAGGCGCAACACCGTGTCGGTGGCGGCCATACCCGAGGCAAAGGCCAGCCCGTGGGCCCCGCCCTCCAGCGCCGCCAAACAGGCTTCGAGCGCGGTGCGAGTGGGGTTGCCGGTGCGCGCATACTCGTAACCGCGATGACGGCCGACCCCTTGTTGGGCGAAGGTCGAAGTCTGGTAGATCGGCGTCATCACCGCGCCCGTCGCGGGATCTGGATCTTGCCCGGCGTGTATGGCCTGCGTCTCGAATTTCATCCGCATCCATCCTTGGTATCGCAAGAGTGTGACCGAACAGCCCCAGCATCCGATCCCCCGCAGCCGCTCGCACGTGTATTGGGCTGATAATCGGATAGGGCGTGTTAGAATATATCACACGCCCGATGCAGAACCCACCGCGCCCATTGATGATCCTTGCCACTCCCTGCTCTTGTACCAGGCGGCAGTGCTAGCTGCCGTCTGGTGATTCTCTCGGCTCGGGTCCCTTTCCTCGCACATTCCATGATCGCAACCCGGGCACAACCAGCACCGGCGCGGCCCTTCCGCACCCCGCGCCTCGACCGGCCCGGCGCGCACATGAGCGGCCGCGGCCGTTGCGACATTTCAATCGGCCACACCCTGCCTCACTCGGCCCGCGAGAGTGACGAGTGCACAAGCCAGAGGAAACACTGATGAAGGACACGCCCACATCCAGAGCCAAACCTGCCGCGAAAGATCAGCCGGCCTGCCACGCCACGATCTTGGAGGCCATCGGTCACACGCCGCTGGTGCGGCTCAACCATTTGGGGGCGGGCTACACCGCCGGCAGCCTCCTGGCCAAGGTCGAATTCTTCAACCCGGCCGGGTCGGTAAAGGACCGCATCGGGATCAGCATCATTGAGCAGGCCGAGCGGGAGGGACGCCTCCGCCCGGGCGGCACGATTGTCGAGGCCACCTCCGGCAACACAGGCGCCGGCCTGGCCCTGGCCGCCGCGGTCAAGGGCTACCGCTGCATTTTCGTCATGCCCGACAAGATGAGCGAGGAGAAGGTGCGCTTCCTGCGCGCCTTCGGCGCGCGCGTGGTCATCACACCCACCGCCGTCCCGCCGCAGGACCCGCGCAGTTACTACCGCGTGGCGGAACGCATCGTGGCCGAAACCCCCAACAGCCTGTTGGCCAACCAGTATCACAATCCGGCCAACCCCGAGGCCCACTACCAGACCACCGGCCCCGAACTATGGCAACAAACGGCCGGCCAAATCCGCGTTCTGGTATGCGGTATGGGCACAGGCGGCACGCTCACCGGCGCGGGGCGCTATCTCAAAGAGCAGAACCCGGAAATCAAACTGGTCGGCGTCGATATCCTCGGCTCGCTTCTCTACGACACGTGGAGGCTCGGGCGTGTGCCGGATGACCCTTACCTCAAGACCTACAAGATAGAAGGCATCGGCGAAGACTTCGTTCCTTCCACGCTCGACCTGAAATTGGTGGATGAGGTCGTGCAGGTCGACGACCGCGAATCCTTCTGGATGACACGCCGCCTGGTGCGCGAGGAGGGCTTGTTCTGCGGCGGCTCGTCCGGCTCGGCGGTGGCGGGCGCGCTGAAATCGAAACTCGTGGCGGGCCTCGCCCCAGGCGAGCTGGCGGTCGTCTTGCTTCCGGATTCCGGCAATCGCTATCTAAGCAAGATCTTCGACGACTCCTGGATGCGCGAAAACGGATTTCTGGTCGATGAGCGGGCCGAGGTCACCGTGGCCGAAGTGATGCAGAGCCGCAAGATCCCCAGCCTGATCACCGCCACGCCAGCCGAGCGCATGACCCACGTGGTCGAGTTGATGAGGACCTACGACATCTCGCAGATCCCAGTGGTGGATGCCCAGGGCGGGCTGATTGGCATTGTCACCGAGGCGGACCTGCTCGATCATCTCCTGCACGCGCAACACGTTCACGACCCGGAGGAAACGATTGCCTCGATCATCAACCCGACCGTGCTGTCAGTCGAGCTGGGCGAAAAGGCCGAGCGTGCACTGGCTGCTTTTGAGCGCGGCCGAGTGGTGGCGGTGACTGACCAGGGCCGCCCAGTGGGCATTCTGACCAAGATCGACCTCATCGATTTTCTCGCCCGCCGTTCGGGTTAGCACGCGCCAAGCTCCGCGCCGGCACGATTGGCAGAATCCGCGCACCGCAAGGTCCTGAATTCCGGGCAGTAGGCGCGGCGAGCCGGGCGGGCCTCGTGTGCCTCGGCCGGGCCCCTGCCAGAGAAACTCCTGGACATGGTCCTGGTTTCATGAAAGGTCGGGGCAGCGCGCGACTACGCACCAGTCGAAGCAACAACCGGCCTCAACCGGACGTGGGGCAGCGCCATCCTCAAGACTCCGGTCTCTGGCCCGATTCGCCTCGGCCCCCTCGGGCTGGTCGGCAAGACCCAGGTGAATCGCCGGCATCACGGCGGGCCGCATCACGCGCTGCTCGCTTACTCGGCAGAGAACTGCGCCCGCTGGCGCCAGGACCCCGGCCTGCCGCAGTTCCCATTCGGCGCATTTGGCGAGAACCTCACTGTCACGGGCCTCGATGAGACACCGGTCTGCGTTGGCGATATCTACCGTATGGGTTCGGTGCGGGTCGAGGTCTCGTAACCGCGTCAGCCCTGCGCCAACCTCGCCCGCCGCTGGCAGCGGCCGGACTTACCTGAGCGCGTTCGCCGCACCGGCCGCAGCGGGTGGTACCTGCGCGTGCTGCAATCGGGAATAATCGAGACGGGCCAACCGATCGAACGCGAAGCGCACCCGCACCTGGCCTGGAGCATTGCCCGCGCACGCGAAGTCATGCAAGCGCGCGTGGAGGGCCGCGTGGAGGCCGGGGGAGCTTGCCGGCCCCAAGGCGCTTTCGCCCGCATGGCGCACAAGCCTCATACGCACCGGTGAGTGACGCCGCCTCACTTCATCCACACCTCGCGTTGCAGGAGGCGCCATGGACATCCGCAGACGCAACCTACTCGTCTTGGGCGGCTATGGGTTTGGTCGGCACGGCGGTCTGCCGCGCCGCGCTGGCGCACGAGCCGGCGCGCCTGGTCGTCGCCTCGCTGCGGCGCCGTCAAGCCGACTCCGCCGTTGAGCGTCTGCGGGCGGAGTTACCGAAGTCCGGCACGCGCATCGTGCCGGCCTGGGGCGATGTCTTCTTGCGCGCCGACTGGCAATCACAGAACGATGGGCCGCATCCGCGGGAGGCGGTGCTGGCCGACGCGGCCGCGCGCCAGCGTCTGATCGCCGACATCCTGGACGAGCTGTCCGAGGAGATCATTGCAGCCTCACTCCTCACGCGCCTCATGCTCGGCCAGTTCCCGGGCCTCGACAAAGCTCCCGCTCACCTCATCGTGGACTGCATGAACACCGCCACCGGCGTGGCCTACCAGAACATCTATCGTCAGGCGCAGCAGCTACGCGGCGCGCTGGGAGGGGAGCTCGCATCGGGTGAGCTCGGTGCGCGCGTGGAGAATCTTCTGGCCGCGCTGTACATCCCCCAGCTCGTGCGTCACGCACGGATCTATTATGAGGCCATGCGGCGCGCCGGCACGCAGGCCCTGATCAAGGTCGGCACAAGCGGCACGGGCGGCATGGGGTTCAACATTCCCCACACGCATGGCGAGGAACGCCCCTCGCGCGTGCTGCTGTCGAAATCGGCCCTAGCCGGTGCGCAGACGCTTCTGCTCTATCTCCTCGCGCGCACGCCAAAGGCCCCGGTCATCATCAAGGAAATCAAACCGACGGCCGCCATCGCCTGGAAGGAAATTGCCTACGGACCGATCCGGCGCGGCGGCCAGCCGATGGCGCTCTCCGACTGCCCGCCCGAAGCTGCCGTGTCGGCCGAAACGCCCGCCTCGCTCGCGCCGCAAGGTGATTTTGGCCGCGCCACCGGTCAGGTGCTCGAGTCGGTCTACATCGACACCGGCGAGAACGGCCTGTTCTCGACAGCCGAGTTCGAGACCCTGACCACCCTTGGCCAGATGGAATTCATCACGCCGTGGGAATTAGCGCGCACGTCATCCGCGAGATCCTCGGCGGCAACACCGGCCATGATGTGATTGGGGTGCTGGATAGCGCCTCGTCTGGGCCGACCTACCGCGCCGGCTTTCTGCGCGAGGCCGCGCTCAACCGCCTGCGCCAGCTCGAACAGGAGCACAAGGTCGAGTCGGTCGCGTTCGAACTGCTCGGCCCGGCGCGTCTTTCGAAGTTGCTTTTTGAGGCGCATCTGCTCAAGCGCACGACGCGGTCGATTTCTGATTTTCTGAGCCGGGACCCCGCCGGCGTGGCGATGGCACTCGAACGAGAGGCTCACGATAACGTCACGGTGCGCCAACAGATTGTCTCGATCGGGCTGGGGGTGCTGATGCCCGACCCAGAGCGGCTCCTGCGCGGGCCGCTGCTCAAGGCCGATCGCGCCGAAGAGGGATGGGTGGACCTGACACCGGCCAATGTCTTGCGCTAGCAGAATCGCCTGGCCGCTTTGCGGCGCGAGGTGCAAGCCCAGAACGCCGGCGAGAGTTGGTCGCGCCTCGATCGGGCCTACCCCGGCACCCGGCGCTGGAGCGACGATGACCGGTTCGAGGTCGGCGAGATTGCCGGCTGGGTATTCAACAACGAGGAACGCGGCCGGCGCGGCAAACGCTGAACAGGGCGACAGAATCAAACGGGGCCTTGCAGCGAGGCCCCGTGTTCGTTTCTCCCGCTCAGCGCCGCGTGCGTTTCTTTGGGCGAACGCTCTTGGAACGTGTCGTCTTGGGGGTTGCCGCGCGAGCCGCGCGCCGAGCCGGCGCCCGTGGGGGCGCGGCGGCCTTCTTCGCGCCGGTCATGTGGCGGATAATTTCGTCGCCAAACTGCGAGCACTTGACCTCGTGTGCGCCGCGCATCAAGCGCGCGAAGTCATAAGTCACCGTGCGCGCGGCGATGGCCCGCTCCATGCCGGCGATCACCAGGTCGGCCGCCTCGTCCCAGCCCAGGTAACGCAGCATCATTTGCCCGGAAAGAATCAGCGAGCCCGGGTTGACCTGGTCCAGGTTGGCGTACTTGGGCGCGGTGCCGTGGGTGGCCTCGAACACCGCGTGCCCCGTCTCGTAGTTGATGTTGCCGCCCGGCGCGATACCGATCCCCCCCACCTGGGCGGCCACCGCATCTGAGAGGTAGTCCCCGTTCAGGTTGGCCGCCGCGATCACATCGAATTCATCCGGCCGCGTGAGCAGTTGCTGGAAGGTCACGTCGGCGATGGCATCCTTGATGAGCAGCCGCCCCTGCGCGAGCGCGGCCGCCTGCTCGGCGTTGGCCACCGCCTCGCCGCGCGACTCCTTGGTGCGGTTCCACTCGGCCCAGGTGTAGGTGCGCTCGCGGAATTCGCGCTCGGCCAACGCGTAGCCCCAGTTGCGGAAGGCGCCCTCAGTGAACTTCATGATGTTGCCCTTGTGGACCAAGGTGATTGAGCGCCGCTTGTGACCGAGGGCATAGACAATGGCCGCGCGGATCAAGCGCTCGCTGCCCTCGCGCGAGATGGGCTTGAGGCCCATCCCAGCGCTCGCCGGAAAGCGAATCTTGGCGTAGTCGGCCGGGAAGTTTTCGCGCAGCAGGTTGCGGAAGCGCTCCATCTCTGGAGTGCCCTCTTCAAACTCGATGCCGGCATAGATATCCTCGGTGTTCTCGCGGAAGATGACAACATCGATTTTGTACGGCTCGCGCACCGGCGAGGGCACGCCGCGGAAGTAACGCACCGGGCGCAGGCACACGTACAGGTCGAGCACTTTGCGCAGCTCCACGTTGAGCGAGCGGAAGCCTTCGCCAACGGGCGTGGTCAGCGGTCCCTTGATTCCGACCAGGTAGGAGCGGAAGGCCTCGACCGTCTCGTCGGGCAGCCAGGTGCCCATCTCGCGGAAGGCTTTCTCGCCGGCCAGCACTTCCATCCACGCGATGCGCCGCCGCCCGCCGTACGCCTGGGCCACGGCTGCATCCAGCACACGGACGGAGGCGCGCCAGATGTCGGGGCCCGTGCCGTCGCCTTCAATGAAGGGAATGATCGGGTGATCGGGAACGATGAGCGTGCCCTCCCGCCGGGTGATGCGTTCGCCGCCGGCGGGAGGGCGATAGGGGATGGGTGGCATGCGCAAGCTCTCCAAGGTGATGTGGGGCTTACAACTCAGTAATCCGGATTATAGCACGCAGCTTGGTCGTTTTTGTGTCGCGCTTATCTCATTCAACAAGCAAACGCGCCGTCGAGCATGACGGCGCGCGAGTCACAACGCACTCCCAAAGCCACTACGACGGTGCGCGCGTGGTTTTCTCCTTGGCCACCAACTCCAGGATCTCCTCGGCCGACTCTTTTGTGCGCTCGCTGAGTGTGCCCAGCATGGCGGCCAGCTCGGCCACACGCTCCTTGGGAGAAAGCGAGCGCACCTCGGTCACCATTCGCTCGCCCTGGCGGCGCTTCTCGACCCGCAGATGCTGATCGCCAAAGCCGGCCAATTGCGGCAAGTGGGTGACGCACAGCACTTGATGGGGCGGGGTGAGGTTCCACAACTTGCGCCCGACTACGGCGCCCACGCGCCCGCCGATGCCCTGGTCGATTTCATCGAAGATGAGCGTCGGTGTACGATCGGCGCCCGCCAGCACGCTCTTCAGAGCCAGCATCAGGCGCGAAGTTTCGCCGCCGGAGGCAACTTTGACCAGCGGCTTGAGCCCTTCGCCGGGGTTGGGCGCGACGAGGAATTCCACCCGGTCGAGGCCGGCGGCCTCGTAGGCCACGCGCCGCTCGCCGGCATAGGCACCCAGCGGATCGTCCTTCCACTGGATATCGACCGCAAAGCGAGCGCCAGCCATGCGCAGATCTCCCAGCTCGGCCTCGATGCCTCGCCCGAGCTCGGCCCCTGCAGCCCGCCGCTTCTCGGAGAGCGCGGCCCCCAGCGTGCCCACGGTGCGCAGCCTCTGTTCTTCCTGCGCCGCGAGTTCGGTCATGCGTTCATCGGCATGGGTGATGCCGTCCATCTCGCGCTGCGCCGTGAGCGCATACTCGCCGATCGCCGCAATCGACTCGCCGTACTTGCGCTTGAGGTTGGCAATGAGCTCGAGGCGTTCCTCCACCTGCTCCAGACGCCGCGGGTTGAACTCGATCGATTCGCGGTAAGCACGCAGCTCGCGTGCCAATTCGGCCAGCTGCTCCGCCGCGCCTTGCAGCGAGTCGCGCGCCGTGTTGCGTGTCGCGTCGATGCGCGCGAGCGCGCTCAGGGCGCGCTCCGCTTCGCCGACGAGATCCGTGGCGGCCGCCCGCTCTTGGCTGCCCTCATCCAATGCCAGGATGGCCGCATCGGCCAGCGCCGCCAGCTGTTCGGCGTTGGCCAGCCGCGTGCGCTCCTCGAGCAGCGCCTCATCCTCGCCCGGTTTGAGCTTGGCCGCGCCGATCTCGTTGATCTGAAAGGTCAGCATGTCGGCGCGCCGAGCTGCATCGCGTTCGCCGTCGCGCAGCCGCTGCAATTCCTCGCGCACCGCGCGCAGGGCCTGCACTTCCGCCGCCAACACCTCGCGCTCGGCCTCGACTCCCGCAAAGCGATCCAGGAGACCCAGATGCTCGCGCACGCGCAGGAGCGAAAGATGTTCCGATTGGCCGTGCACGTCCACCAGGTATTGGCCGACCTCGCGCAGCACGCTGAGGTTAACCACGCGCCCATTCACACGCGCGATGTTGCGCCCCTCGCGGCGCACCTCGCGCCCCAAGGTGAGCGTGCCGTCTTCTTCCCACAAACCTTCCGGCTCGAGGATGGACCGCACCTCGCCGCGCAGTTCGGACGGCAATTGGAAGGCGCCTTCCACCGTCGCCACCTCCGCGCAGGTGCGGATGACCGCGCTCTCCGCGCGCCCGCCCAGAAGAAGCTCGATGGCATCGACAATGATCGACTTGCCCGCACCGGTCTCGCCCGTCAAGACGACCAGCCCGGGCCTGAGCGCGAGGTGCAGCTCATCGATGATCGCGAAGTTGTGGATCCACAGTTCGCTGAGCACGTTGTCTTCTCACGCGACTCGGGGCACCCTGTTCGCCGCCGCCTGTCCCCTGGCCTACCGCTCCAGGGCTGGCGGGCCAGGCCAGGGAGAACGCCGCCGAAGCCGAGACCGCTGCACGAAGGCCGCCCCATCGAATCTCTGCCGGCCGTGTTCGCTATGTGGTCAGAGTGGAGGCCAAAAGGACAACTACAAGCGGATGCCGCGCAGGCTGGCCACGAGCGCGCCGATCATCAGGAAGGCATAGGCTGCGGGGTAGATGATGGCCACCAACCCGCCGGTCAGCGCCTGAAGCGCACCGCCGCTGAGCAAGCCAAAGCCGACGAGCACCAGCGGCCCGAGCACTTGCGGTGTGATTCCCACGGCGGCTCCGATGCCGGCCAGCAGCGGCAGGTAGCGGCTGCGCCGCCGGCGAACCGCACGCCGCACGATTTCCGCCGTGCCGACTCCGATCGAGGGGGCAACCAAAAAGATGAACCAACCCACAAACGAGACAACCAGCGACCCCAGGCCAGCGGCCACCGCCGAAACCACGAAGGCAATGGCGAAGTCGTACCACTGGGCGGTCTCAAAGATTCTCTGTTGCCCGCGCACGCACTCTTTGCAGCGATAGCCCACCGGCGTGAGCACCGCGCACTTGGCGCAGATCGGCTTATCGCAGCGGTTGCAGCGCAGGGTCGCGGGCCGCCCGGGGTGATAGGCGCAGGATGTGGAGGCGGTGGTGGAGGCGGCCACGAAACGACTCTCAGGAACTGCGCTGCATGCGCGACATCATGTTGCGGAAGAAGTAGCCGCGGCCCTGCACGCGTACGAAGCGGGCCTCGTCGGCCGAGGTCGAAACGTGCAGTTCGTCGCCGTCGGCCATGTCATCGGGCGGCTGGCCGTCGCACGAGAGCAGGGCGTCGTGATCGCAGTGGACGATGATCGTCGCGCGCGAGGCCTCGGGCAGGACGATGCCGCGATCCATCGACAAATGCGCGGCAATCGGCACGAGCAGGATGTTGCGCATCTCGGGCGGCAGGATCGGCCCGCCCGCGGCCAGCGCATAAGCCGTCGAGCCAGTGGCCGTGGCCGCGATCAATCCGTCGGCGGCATAAGTGGCCAGCGGGTCACCGTCGATGCGCGCCTCCAGGCGCAGCAGGCGCATCATGCGCCCGCGCGCCACAACGCACTCGTTGAGCACTTCCCACTCGCCCAGGCGCGTCTCGCCGCGGCGGTGTTCGGCGTGCAGCATCATGCGCCGCTCGACCCAATAGTTCCCGCGCAGCACATGGCCCAAGCCTTCGCGCCATTCCTCGCGCCGGAATTCGGCCAGGAAGCCGAAGCGGCCAAGGTTGACGCCCAAGATGGGCACGTGCGAGGGGGCGCACACGTGCACCGAGCGCAGCATCGTCCCGTCGCCGCCCAGCGCAACCAGCAGGTCGAAGGCGCGCTCCCGCAATCCGCGGGTAATTTCCTCGTCGGTCAGCAAACCGCGCGTGACCTCGACCCCGTTCTCGCGCAGGAAGGCGGCGATGCCGGGAATCAACTTGCCGGCTTCGGGCAATCGGGGGTGATGAGTCAGCGCGATGCGATGCGGAGGCGGGAGAGGCGCGGTCGCGGAGGTCATGGCCCGGCCATTATAGCGCCTCGCCCGAGGCACGGCGCGCGATGAACACGTCCACTGCATCGCCCGGGCGCGCGCCCAGGCGCAATGCCCCGTTGCCGTTCACCTCGGCCAGGCACAGGTGCTCGTCGCTGCTCCACAGGGCCACCAGCGCGCCGGCCGGGCCGTCACCGAAGGTGTGCACCATTCCGGCGATCTCAGCCTGGCCCAGGCGCACGCGCTCAAGCCGCCCGCCGGCAAGATGCGCCGGCTCAATGTTGGTCAGCACGTTGCCGAAGCGGTCAATTGAGGTCACTTCACCGCGCAGGCCGCTAGCCGTCTCCTGCGGTTCGGCGAAGCGCAGCAAGATCGGATCCGGCAGCGGCGAGCCAAGCTGGGTCAATGCCACGCCGCACGCCAAGTGGGCCGCGACCGGTGCAAAGATGTCGCGTCCGTGAAAAACGTGGCTCACCTCGCGCAACCAGTACTCACGACGGTCAAGCAGAACGGCCTCACAAGCCAGACCGACACGCTGCGCACGCCTCACCAGCAGCGTGGCCAGCCCGTTATCCGGGCCGACAAACCACTGCGGCCCAATGCGCGCGGCCATCGGGCGGCGGGCCGTGCCCACGCCCGGGTCGACCACGGCCAGGTGAATCGTCCCTGGCGGGAAGTGGGGCGCCGCGCGCGCCAGCGCGCGTGCGCCCTGGCGCACGTCCTGCGGCGGGATGAGATGCGTCAGGTCGACGATCTGCGCCTCAGGCGCGATCGACAGGATTACGCCGCGCAGGATGCCGACGAAGACATCCTGCTCGCCGAAATCCGTCAGCAGGGTAATGCAGGTCATGGGAACGAGTATTCGGGCAAACTACAGCGCCTTGAACCGCGCTTGGAAGAATCGCAGGCTTTCTGGTTCATACACCATGCGCAGCCCGCGGATCTTGGAGCGCTCCTCATAGAGCGCCAGGCAGCTCTCGGCCACCACGTCCATGTGCAGGTTGGTGTACACCCGCCGCGGAATGGTCAGGCGCACCAGCTCGAGCTTGGGGTAATTGTGTTTGCCGGTGGCCTTGTCACGCCCGGCCGAGACCACGCCGCGTTCCATCGCGCGAACGCCGGAGTCGACATACAGCGCGGCGCACAGGGCCTGAGCGGGGAACACATCCTGCTCAAGGTGCGGCAGGAAGCGCCGCGCATCGAGGAACACGCCGTGCCCGCCGATCGGCAGCACGATCGGCACGCCGCCGGCGCGCAGCTGGTTGCCCAGGTAGTACACCTGGCGCACGCGCGAGGCCACGTATTCGTCCTCGCACATCTCGTAGGTGCCCAGGGCCATGGCTTCCATGTCGCGCCCGGCCAGCCCGCCGTAGGTGTGCAGGCCCTCGAACACTACCACCATCTCGCGCGCCTTCTGAAAGAAACCCTCGTTGCGCGTGGCCAGGAAACCGCCGATGTTGACCAGGTTGTCCTTCTTGCCCGAGACGGTGCAGCCCTCGCCGTACGACATCATCTCCTTGAGAATCTCGCGCACCGTGCGCTCGGCGTAACCCTTCTCGCGCTGCTGGATGAAGTAGGCGTTTTCCACCGCGCGCGTCGCGTCGAAAATGATGGCCAGCTTGGTGCGCTTGGCCCAGGCCGAGACCGCGCGCAGGTTGGCCATCGAAATCGGCTGGCCGCCGGCCATATTGACGCACGTGGCCAGCGAAAGGTAGGCGATCGAACCCGCCCCGTGCTCCTTCACCAGCTTTTCGAGTTTGGCCAGGTCGACATTGCCTTTGAAGGGGTGCTCGCTCGTGGGGTCGTGGGCCTCGTCGATAATCACATCGACAAAGACCCCGCCCGCGCGTTCGACGTGCTCGCGGGTGGTGGTGAAGTACATGTTCATCGGCACGAATTGGCCGGGACGGATGCGAATCTGCGAGGTGATGTGCTCGGCTCCGCGGCCCTGATGGGTGGGCACGACGAAAGGGAAGCCGTACACGTCCTGCACGGCCTTCTCCAGCTTGTAGAAATTGCGGCTGCCGGCGTAGGCCTCATCCCCGAGCATCAACCCGGCCCACTGCCGGTCGCTCATCGCGCTGGTGCCGGAATCGGTGAGCAGATCGATGTACACGTCTTCGCTGCGCAAGAGAAACGTGTTGAAGCCGGCCTCCGCCATGGCGCGCGCCCGCGCCCGCCGCGGGATCTGGCGAATCGGCTCGACCATTTTGATCTTGTAGGGCTCAGCGATCGTGCGCTCGGGCATCGTCCGCCTCCTCATGGGTGGGGGTCGCGAGGGTGAAGCAAGAGGTCGAGCCGTCTGCGGGGGTGGCGCACAAAGCGGGGCTCAGGCCAGCCAGACGGCCAATGCTCCCGCCAGCGCGGCGCCCACCGCCGTGCAGTCGAAGTTTACCACTTCGTTTGAGACCACAGCCCAGCCACCGGTAAGCGTGGTCAAACCGCCGCAACGGTGTTGGGGATGCTGTTCGGTGACTTTGCCGCAGGCGAGGCAGCGATAGCGCGCCTGCAGCGTCGCGCCGAGCAGGCTATCGACCAATGCCCCTAGGCTTCCCGCAGCGGCTGTGAGTACAGCGAGCAGAAGGGGTGCCCGCGCGCCGGGCGCGCCCAAGAGTGACAGCACTGCGATGAGACCCGCCCCGCCGAATGAGGCTGCCAGGCCGGCGCCTGTTACCGCGCCCGAGGTTCCCGGTGTTGCGGGCGCAAGCGTGGTGATGAGCACAGGCCGGCGTCCAAAGCGCACGCCGATTTCGGTTGCCCAGGTATCGGCGTTGGCGGCCGCCAGCGCGCCCGCAAATGCGGCCCAGACCACCGGGGAGAGTTCCCCGGCCGCGGGAAGAATCACCCCGGCCAGGAGGGCTGCCAAACCTCCATTGGCCAGCACCTGCGCGGCATCGCGCCGCCCGCCTTTCGAGAACTTGTCCGCCGCCTCCACGGCTCGCGGGTTAACCACCCGGGTGAGCAGCGACGAACTGATGAAGAAAGCGAGCAGCAGCCCCGCGCCGGGCAGGCCGGCGCCGCCAAAGACCATCGTGCCGACAACCACCGCGGCCGCTGCACCGCCCGGCGAGAGCAACCGCGCGCGGCTGGCGGCCAGGCTGACGATCAGCGCCAGGCCGAGGGCTAGTAACCAGCGAGAGAGAAGAATGTTCATGACGTGTGGATAAGTGCGCCCGACATGTTGACAACTTGGCCTGGGGAGTGCAGAAATGGCACAGAGCCTGCCGCGGCTGTGTGGAGAAAAGGCTCTGCGCGGTGGATAGGCGAGAGCGGGCTCGCGCTCACCTCGTCACCGCAGCTGGCCGCTTCACGCGAAGCGCAACAGCGTAAGGACCCCGATCCACAACCCGACGGTCGTCATCAACCCCACGCCCATCACCATGTACGCCGCCACGTAATCGCGCCGGCGCACAGCCACCCAACCCAGCCCAAGATCCAACAGCCAGGCCATCATTCCAAAGAACGGCAGCAAGAGCAAACGGGCCGGCGAGCCCAAACCCGCGGGCACACCGGCAGCATCGAAGGTAAAGGGATGCTCGCGCAGCAGAGCGGGCTGCACGGCCAGCAGCATCATCATGAGCAGCAGCAAACCGATGGAGGTTGTGGCGACGACGACTTGCGCGAAACGGCTGCCCAGCAGCTCGCGGGCGAGGGTGGGCCGGCGATACGAGAGGGCGTCGGCCTTCTCCGCCGAGATGACAGCGCTAAGGCGGGAGAAGGCATCCACAAACCCGGGCAGGTCGGCCGGGGAAAGTGCCCAGGCGCCATGTGAGGTGACGACCAGCACCAGGTTCGCAGCGCTGGAGGTGGCGAAGGCCTCCACGCGCTGCCCGTCCTCCGGGGTGAAGCGCGCACGCGACCATCCGCTGCGCGCACCGACCCGTCGGCGCACGCCGGGCGCGATGCCGCCGCCCGTGCGCAGCTCCACGATGTGGTCGAGCGGCACGACTTCCAGGTCGCCACCCCAGTGCAGGGTCAGTGCCTGCGAGTCGAGTTTGTAGCCGCCACGCGCAAGCGCGATCAGGCGCGTGACGACGACGGGCAGCCCGGTGATGGCCACCGCGACGCCAAGCAACGCCACCGCCGACTGCCAATTGAGGGTCGCCCCCAGCAAGCGCCATAGTCCGACGCCCAAAACGGCGCACAGCCCGAGGCCGGCCGAGAGGTGGATGGCTAGCGCAGGTGCGCGCACAGGGGCGAAATGCATCAGGATGAAGTCCGTGCGGCGTGCGGCATGCGCTCAAGCCCTCGCCGCAATCCGTTCCACATCGTACACCGGGGTCAGCCACGAAGAGTATTTGGCCACCCCGCCGCGCACGACCTGGAAATACAGATCGCGCAGGCGCGTCACCACCGGGCCCATACGGCCCTCGCCCAGCGGCCGGTGGTCAATGCGCGTGATGGCGGCAATCTGCACGCCGGTGCCGCAGAAGAAAGCCTCCTCGGCCAGATAGACCTCGGTGCGATCGATCGGGCGCTCCACCACGGTCAAGCCGAGGTCGTCGCGCGCGAGAGTGATCAGCGTGCGGCGCGTGATGCCCTCCAAGATATTGTCGGTGATCGGGGGCGTGATGAGCTCACCGTAGCGCACCATGAAGAAGTTCTCGGCGCTGCCTTCCGCCACGTGCCCATCCGAGTTGAGCACGATGGCCTCGTCGTAACCCGAACGCTGGGCATCTGTCTTAATCAGCGCGGAGTTGACGTACGAGCCCGTGATCTTGCCGCGCGCGGGGATGCTGTTGTCGTCGACGCGGCGCCAGGAGGAAATGGTGGCGTGAGCTCCCTCCTCGTGCTCCAGGTAGCGCCCAAAGGGCACGGCCACAATGGCCACGCGCGCCTGCAGGTCGTGCAGACGCACGCCGATTATCTCCTCGGCAAAGTACGCCAGCGGGCGGACGTACATGTCCTCCTTGTGTTCCTCGGCGCGCAGCACATCAAGCGTGTGCTTGAGCAAGTCCGCGCCGTCGTACGCGAGCTGCATGTTGAGCAGGCGCGACGACTCGATGAAGCGGCGGAAATGGTCGAGCGGACGGAACAGGTACAGTTGAGCCTGGGCTTCATTCCAGTAGGCGCGCAGGCCACCGAAGACACCGGTGCCATAGTTCAGGCTGTGGTTGAGCATACCCACGTGTGCCTGCGCGTAGGGTACGATGCGGCCCTCGAAAAACGCAAATGTAGGACCCGCCATTCTCCCTCCTGTGCAAGCGGTCCGGCCCTCCGCAACCGCGATGCGATTATATCGCCACCCTCCGGCCCATCGTCCAGGAGCCGCGATTGCCTTGACGAGACAGATGATCCGCCCTACACTAGGTGCAACAGGCGCCCCCGTCAGCCGGGCAAGCCCGCTTGCTCAGCGCGACGGGGGTTTTGTTTCCCGGGAGACGGCACGCGTGGGAATCGCTCCTCCCCCATCTCGGCTAGTCCCTCCCTGCGATACGCCGCGCGGACGTGGCCGCCGGATACACCTGGCCTCGGTCCTGCTGATCGCGGTGTGTGCTACCAGCGCGTGCCTGCCGCGCCTGCCAGCCTCCAAGCGGGCGGTGCTCGCCACGCACGCGCCCACCCTCACACCCAGCCCGTTCATCCCCCCCGACCAGTTGGCCGCCCCCGGCGAGGCCACCCTCATTCCGGTGCCGCTCTCGACCCAAGCCGCCGGCGGCGATTGCCGCGAGGCCCCCGGGCGCATGGTGAACGACACAGCGCCTAGCTCACTGGGCGGGCCCGCGCTCATATGGATCGCCTATCTGCCGCCCTGCTACAAGTCGGAACCCGATGTGCACTATCCGCTGCTGATTCTGCTGCATGCCGCGGAGCGCAACTTACAGCAGTGGCTCTCGCTCGGTATCCCCGAAACCGCCGACCGCATGATTGCCTCGGGCGCGCTGCCGCCCTTGATCATCGTTATGCCCAACTCGCCGCTGGATAACGCCTCGGACGCATTCATCCTGGCCGATCTCCTGCCGGCGCTCGATGCGCGCTACCCCTTGAACGAAAGCCGCGGGCAGCGCGCGATCGGCGGCCTGTCGCTCGGCGCGGCCCAGGCCCTGCGCGTCGAGATGCAGCGCCCCGATCTCTTCGGCGCGCTGGGGCTGCACAGCTTGACCCCGGTGGAGGCGGATCAGGCCCGCCTGGCGGGCTGGCTCACGGCGATGCCTGCCGGTCTGATGCCGCGGGTGTATGTCGATATCGGGGATAAGGACGTACAACGGGATGCGGTGCAAGCCATCGCGCAACAGCTCAGCGCGAGCGGAGTGGAGGTCACCTGGCAGCTCAATTCCGGGGCGCATGCTGATTCTTATTGGCGGACACATCTGGCGGAATACCTGAGTTGGTATGCAAGCGGGTGGCGTTGAAAGGCAACCGCGCCCGAGGGCGTACACCGGGCGCGGTTGCCTTTGGAGGAGAATGCACGGTGAAGAATAGCCGCGCCAGGTGAGACCTGCCTGAAATGCGGCTAAGCGCCGGATGAGAAAGCTCGCGGTGCAGACGTCGCCCCGGGACCCGAGATCCGCGTCCAACGAGAGCAGAAACGCACAGGCCCCCGCGCATAACGGGGGCCTGTGACATCGGGCATGAGTCGAGGGCCGGGCCCGATCAGGGTTTCTTTTCGGCGCGCGGTTCGGACGGCGGGCGGCCGGCGCGCAGGCCAAAGAACAACACACTCGCTCCAGCACCCAGGGCGTAGGCGCCCACCGTGCCAGCCCCGCTGTAGATGCTCAATGTGACCGCCGAGCCCAGCAATCCGAGCAAGGCGGCGATTTCCAATTGCCACCACTTGGCTTCCGTAGTGAACGGCAAGGAGGCCAGCCATCCGGCGGCCACACCGAAGACCAGGAAACCCACCGGGCGGAAGATGTAGCCGATCAGTTCCAGAATGACATTGACTTGGGTCATCGCTCTTCCTCCTCGTGCGACGCGGGGTCGGGCAGCCCAGCGCCGGGCCTGCCCCGCCCCATCCGGGACGGTGGAAGCATACAACAACCACTTGCATGTGGCAAGGTGCGGCCACGAATGACCCACCGGCGCGCCCTAGGCCAATTTGGCTTCCAGGCTAATTGCCGTGGCGGCCAGCAGGCGCGAGATCGGACAGCCGAGCTTGGCCTCCTCCGCCTTGGCCAGGAAAGTGCGCGTGTCGATTCCGGGAACCGTGGCTTCGGTGACCAGGTGGATGCGCGTCACGGTCCACTTGTCGGCCACCTTTTCCAGATGCACATGCGCCTGGGTGGCAATGCGCTCAGCCGTGAACCCGGCGCCCTCCAAAGCCCCCGAGAGCGCCATCGAGTAACAACCCGCATGGGCTGCAGCGATCAGCTCCTCAGGATTGGTTCCCGCGGCCTTCTCGAAGCGTGAACCGAACGAATACGGGCCTTCATAGGCTCCCCCGCCAAGTTTCATGCGTCCACGCCCGCTGCGCAGCCCGCCTTCCCACACTGCCTCGGCAATTCGCTCTGCCATCGTTCCTCCCTCACCCGAATTCATCGCTCGCCGGCCTTCGCGCCGCGAGCCAGTATGAGCCGAGGCGATTATAGCCGGGTGGGCCATGGAATTGCGAGAGGTTGTGCAAGAAATCGACTCGCGGGGCTCGCGGCGTGGTCAGGGGCATACAATCGGCCAGCTCTCTGCGCGGCCCGCCTCGAGCGGCAATCCCAGGTAGGGCGAGGGGTCGAGGGTGTTGCCGAACTCGAGCTCATTGCGGAAATGGCCGAGGCCGTCGTCGCGCACGATGGAGAAGTGCAAGTGGATCCCCACCGGGTTGTCCGGGTCGCCCGAGTAGTCGCCCTGGTGCCCAAGCACGGTGCCCGCCGCCACCGGCACCTCGACGCTGCCCGGCGGGAAGGCGGGATCGATGAACGAAACGCCGTTCGCATCCGCCATGTGGGTGTAGTACAGCCAGATTTGCCGACCGGGTTGTAGAGGATCCTGGGGCACACGCACGATGATCGTGCTCTTCCACTCGGCGAGGCGCGTCAGGTAGCCGGCGTAGGCGGAGAGGACGGGCGTCTCGCCCAGCGGCAGCGGACCGAACACATCGATGCCCTGGTGGCGGTGCAGCGGGCGGAACGAATCGCCGCGGACGAATCCGATGTAGCCGTCGGTCGGGAAGAGGAAGGGCGCCGAGCCGCATCGCTGTCCGGCTCGCAGCATCCAGTCGGCGTGGGCTTTGGGCTGCCTCAGATACTCACGCAGCCTCACCGGGCGCGAGGCTGCGCCGCCCCAGGTGCGCCACGTAAAATAGGCGCCCACCAGGAGCACAATGATGAGCCCCGAGAGCAGTGTGGTCGGTCGTCGCATGTTGGCCTGTCGCGCCCGGGCACGGGCGGCGCGTCAAATTATACGCGCCCCGCTTGACAAATCCGTTTGGTATAATGCGGACACATTGACTAGGCCCCTCGGCGGCATTCCGGCTGCCGGACGGGCGACCTGCACACAAGGAGGCAGTGTCATGCCGCTCACCACAGATCAGAAGAAACAGCTGATGGACTCGTACCACCGGCACGACGGTGACACCGGTTCGCCCGAGGTTCAGATCGCGCTGCTCACAGCACGCATCAGCCAGCTCACCGAACACCTCAAGGCGCACAAGCACGATGAATCATCGCGCCGCGGCCTGCTGATGCTCGTCGGCCAGCGCCGGCGGCACCTGCTGTATCTCAGCCGCACCACCCCCCCGGCCTCCACCGCACTCCCTGAGAGGCGTGGCCTGCGCCGCACGTAGGTGAGGGCCCCCCTTCTCGCTTGATGAGAACCGCCGGCGCCTTCGCCGGCGGTTGCGCTTTCCTCCTCACGCGCCAGCCGGCGGAGCCGACCCGCGGTGCCCCAGGATCATCCGCGCGTGGGGCGTGTCTGTCGCACGTTCGCGAGTAGCAGCCCACGTAAAAACAGGCCGCCTGCCGCAGCAATCAAG